>DATEFQ010000074.1:0-3365 GCA_035280585.1 Nitrososphaeraceae archaeon | reverse complement strand
TTCCACTTTCTTTTTGTATACGGTTTTTGTCTTTTTACAAATTTTGAATAGCCCTTTATTACACTTTATGGTAAATTCCGGGTCAAATCCTATTACTGAAAATTCTGAAAGTTCTTTAGGTCCAGTTAAGGATTCCAAAATGAACACATTTTGATAATGCAAATAAATTTTTTTAAAGATCTCAAATGGATCAATATTGGTATTAATTTTTATCTTATTGAAGGTAAAGTCATTTGAACTTGAAATGATATCTTTAAGCATATGAAAGTTACTTAATCGGTATTTTAAAACATGATTTAATCCTTTATATCTGGATTAAAAGTAACCATTTTCTGACTATATTTTCCGAATGTCAAGATTTCCAGGTAGGAATAGACCAATCGTTGGACTAATAATATCCTTGACGATGGCAGTGACCAATTTATTTACTGCTTGACCTATAACAAAACCAATTGCTATACTGCTCCTTGAACGATTTTTTCTTGGGTTTTTCAGCTGGTTTTTCAGTCAATTTCGTAAATTTGAAACATCTAGAAGCATAAGTACCTTGCCCGTCGATGAAACCAATACTCGAGCTTTTGAGTAAATATTGCTTTCTGTTACAGGTGTCCTCAATTTTATATTGATTATTCGACTATAATATTGGTAGACAACCAGAGGATATCTTCATATCGAATTGTACAGATGAGCGTAAACTATATGGAACACTCTTTTATAGGACAAAATACTAACTGATCTCGATGAATCAAAAAATTGCTATATTAGCGGTTCTATCAGGCATCCTCTTATCTGCTACGATTCTCGCGACTCCGAGATTGAATGTGGCAAATGCTCAAGGAAATCAGACTGGTGGCGGGATGAATCAGACCGGTGAGATGCAGGCTCAAGGATTGCCAATCGATGCATGGATTAAAGTCTTGAAAGATAAAAATCCAGCACTAAAGGATGTAGAGCAAGATTCTAAGGTGAATGACGCTATTGGAAAGATCAAAGCAATGCAAGACCCAAAACAAGCCGTTGAAACATTTAATGCACTACAGGCATTGCAACAACTTATGAACCTAAAATCTGCTCAAGAAGCCAAATAATTTAGTCCTACTCTTACTTTTTTTGAAAATTAGTACCATCATTACTGATAGTTAGTAAATATATTGTCTATTTTCTTAAAATCGGTAACATGAAGCGTGGCTAAATTCTCGAAGCAATAATTATGCAAAAACAATACAGCTCACTATTATTTGCTTTTGTAGAATTCATGAAAACCTAATAAAAAATAAGAATATATGACATAAAAAAATAGAAAAGGGAATTGTATTTTTAAGACGGCGTTTATTCCAGCAAATCTGGTTGACAGAATGTTTACGATGGCAGAATCAGCGCTGCTCTTACCTTTAGTAATTCCTCCATTGAATCAAGAGCAAACATTGCCATTGTGGCTTCTTTAAGATCCATGTGATGTATTCTTCCAAGGATATCACCAGCGGTAGGGTATGATTTCTTCAACTCATCGATTTTCTCTTCAACCTTTTCATCACTCAATTTATCGTCCAACAAGTCTAGTGGCTCTTTACCCTCTGGCACGCTTAATCTTAGTGCCCGCATTTTCACCAGTCTTTTCACTACATCAACTAGATACATAGTACCAACTACCTCTCCTAAATCCATCGATGGTATTTTGTTAAAAATGGCAGAAGCAATCGGATACTTTGTCCTCCAGTCATTAACACTCCTTTTGATTCTTTCTTCACTTACGTCTTCATCTAAAAAAGACATAAAATCTATACCCTGATAATAGATATTTAAATTTGACTAATTCTGCATCTTCCATGATTCCTTACGTCATATTTTCCATTTATATAAGATCTTTAGTCAGAAGTATTATATACTATGGTGTTTTGTACGATTTTCACAAACCGACATCTGGTGACCGGTTGCTTCGTGTTCATATCACAGCCAATTAAGTCACCAGACGCTTCAGTTTTATTATTTATAACTTTTGGAATACTTTTCCTTTCGACTAAAACTTTATTTATATTATAGTGACGTTAACATTTTCGAATGAGATTATCTCTAATATCGATTTCAATATTCGCCCTCGTGATAGCGATATCAATATCAATTTCCAATGTTAATGCCCTATCAAAAGTAAGCAATACAAATTTTTCAGTAGATATACCTGACAATTGGTCATATGGACAGGATAGATTATCACAGCCAGCATTAGCTCCAAGGGATTTTGCTGCCTTCCTGGTTAATCACACTGAACCACTAAATGAAAAGATGAAAAATGGGGGTGCATTCGCCTCGTTTAAGCAAGATTCAAGCTACGCAATAAAAAATGCACCTTTCGATGTTTATGTAAGAGATAAAATAGAACAACAAGATGGAATGAAAGTTACCTCTAGAGAGAATGGTACTATTGATGGTCAAGCAGCAGTAAGGATCCTTGGTGATGGAATAAATTCATTCAGCGGGATTAAATTTGTGCAGTATTTCGTATCGCATGACAATAAACCATATTTATTAGCATATATGGCTAACGTAAAAGACTATGAAAAGTATTTGCCACAATTTGAACAAATGATAAAGACGTTTAAGTTTACAAAATAGGATAGAAAATTTATTTTCCCCATTCTGGAATTTAGAGGCATGCCTAAATTCTCGGAACAATAATTACTACAAGCATGCATCTAAAAGCATCTATTTCTTGCTACTGAATCTAGTGGCTTAAGATATTGATCCTTATGTTATCTCTATTGGTAATGTTTCATGTTTTAGTAGACGATTTTAATCTTATATGATCAAAATTTTACAATTTTGTTGGATATTGATATTAAGTACTGAAAAGCAACCCTAAATCGACTAATTAAATGGTAACAATAAAATATTTGAATTTAAGCTTTTTATTTTAATTAGCGGTCAATTATATTAGTGGTCGCTAGCGGTTTTCTGCCCATAAAACCCTCATCTTTTCTATGCCAAAATTTTATCTCATTCTCACCCTCTTTCCAACAGAGCCACACTTCTTCATCAAATCTTAATGATGGAAAATCTAAGAGCCCCTCGTCGACACTTTTAATCATGACCCCCTTATTTTCCAATTCTGCTATTTTCTGATACAAGTTAAATACTGCACTATTTAGTTCCTGTTTTTTACTTATAAAAGGAGTTAATTTAGTTCCCTCGTTGATCAGTCTCTGTAATTCCTCTTGAAGTTTAATCACCTTATTTTTTTGAATAGTAATACTAGAAAATAATTTTTTTACATCTGGTAAAATTCGATTAGCATCTTGTGGAGTAAAGTAGGAAGGCATACACTTCAAAAATTAAATAAGCCAATTTAATCATTATTATTATCATCTATA
>DATEFQ010000073.1:0-10693 GCA_035280585.1 Nitrososphaeraceae archaeon | reverse complement strand
GCTCTCAGCATCAAGTTTTTCTAATTCTTTAATGTATAATTCTTTATTTGCAATATTCTTGTTAATCATCTCTAAATCTGTCCTCCTGCTTTCCAAATATGTTGATAAAATTTTGGAACTTTTTAACAATGAAGTAATAGAATCGCTTAAAATTATTTCTCGGGTAAGATCTGACATTTTCGAGTCAAAATCCAACGAAATTGCGTTTGCATGTGGCTCAAATAGCTCCCCTGCAATAGTTACGCATCTGTATCCAAGTTTGGCTAAATCATACGCCGACCTGGAATTCCGTACAACTAATACGTTTCTAAATATAAAATCAGCCAGATCAGGGACGCTTGATTGTACCAAATCTGCAAGGTTACCAATGAAGTCGTAATTACTCAATGCGACCCGTTTTTTGTCTCGTGATTTCAACATCTCTAGAGAAATTATTTTGAAGTGTGGAAGATTTTTTTCCTTGATATAAGTTGCAATACGAATCATTTCCTTTACAGATGGGACAATACAGCATTTCATCCAATTCTTACCAACTGCAAAAACTGCATTTTTATAAACTTCATCATATCGAATTAGATCCCTTACGATTCCAATAATCTTAAAATCGTGCGAATGTTTCATTAGATCAGCGATTGCAAAATCCTCATTTGATAACTCTAGTGCCACAGAAAACTTTTCTTCATATGGCATTGCAAATTTTTGTACTTTGGTTACAGTATCATTATGCTGATCAATCTCACTGCTATAAATTTTACTTTTGTTTTGTAAATCATTGAGGAATTTCTTTTCAGTATCCACCTTTGAGTAACGCAATTTCGTTGAAGTATTATTTAGATTTACTTCTTTCTCACTCAAAGATTTCCTCATGACATTAATTGCTAAGTTATTTTCGTCCATGTTATTTACATATAATTTCTTCTTTTCTTCCATTTTTGCTACGAGTATGTTAACGCGGCTGTTAATTTCAACTAACCTTGATTTCTTCTTGAAAAAGAATTCCCTTAATTTTTTATTTCTTTCTGCGTGGACTGATATTTCATCTATACGTATGTTTAGGTCTCCTAATTTATTTTTCAATTCTACAAGGCCGGATCTTTTTTCATTAATGATAGAGTTTTTGTCAAATAGTGATTTCGAGGAATTTTCGATTTCCAGTTCAATTTTTTTGCTTTCTGATTCAATGAATGTGAATCGTTCTTCGATTGATGACAATCGTAAGTTCGCCTCCTTGATTACTGCCTTTTCCCTCTCAACCTGGTAAATGACGCTTGTCAATTTTGTATCCATTTGTGCTTTGGACTTGTTTGATACATCAACTTGATTCATGAAACTCGATTTTTCTTGCTCGATTTTTTCTATCTCTTTTCTTAGGTCATCACGATTTTTTGAAAATATACCAAGATTAGTATCATTTCTACTTAAGAATTTGTTCCGGCTATCAAGCTCATCTTTTAAATTTTTAATCTTATTTGAGTATTTAATCGCTTTAAATTTCTTTAATTGAGATTCAATGAATGCGTATCTTAGTTGATCATTTCTCTCAGATTCAAGCTCATTAATTCGTTTCTTAATTTCATCCATTCTGGCGAGAGATACTTCTAGTCGACGGTCAGACTCTTCAAGTTGCCTCAGTGATTCGTTCTTCTTATCGTCGAAGTAAGAAAGTCCGACAATATCCTCAATTATCTTCCTTCTCTCTTCGGAATTTAATTCAGAAATTCTTGTTATCATACCTTGTTGTACAATGTTAAGTTTGTTTGGGACTGCTACCATGATTTCTAATAATTCTAAGATGGTATTCTTTGACACCTTCTTACCGTTAAGATAGTACTGACTTTCTCCATTCTGACCTTCCATTTCTCGACTCATAGAGACGTTATCATTGTCAATTGGAATTCCCCTATCAGAATTATCGAATGTAACATTCACTCGTACCAACCGGTGTGATGAATTCACGCTATCATGGAAAAGTGATTGAAATTTGTCAACCCGTAGTAATTTAGGACTGTTTTCCCCTAATGCAAACATAATTGCATCCAGTATGTTGCTTTTGCCAGAGCCATTGGGTCCGGTAACTGCAACTAGTCCATTATTTAAATTAAGGACAGTGTTCTTAAAGCCAAATGACTTGAATCCGTAAATTTCAAGTTTCTTTATATAGACCAAGTATCCCTAATACCAAATTCTCATGGTTGTAAATATATTCTATATGACAAATTAATTAAATCTAAGTTGATATTTTTATAGACAACACTTGGGAGAAGTGAAATTGTTTGGGTATTGTGGGTTTTTAACGCTGTATTTTTCCTTCAATAAATTCCATGAAAGAATTCTTTGCTTCTAAATATGGCTTCTGTACGGGCGGGTGCTTAAAGCAATACGCAGATACGCTATCGAGTTGGCCCGATATACCCCTATCAATAGCCATTTTTGTGCCGCGTATTGCGTCAATCATGACACCGGCGCTATTGTATGCGTCAACCACCTTCAGCTTAACATCCACTTCTACTGGTACTTTGCCAAAATATCTTCCACGCAACGAGATGTAGCACACCTTATCATTGGCGAGGAATCCCACAAAATCAGATGGGCCAATTCTCATTGGAACCTCATAGGGGGCCATGGCTGCTACTGCACTCGTTTTGCTAATTCTCTTATCTTCTAAACGTTCTTCGTCAAGCATATTGTAGAAATCCATATCGCCACCTACATTTAGCTGATATGTCTCATCGACCCTGACGCCCCTATCAACAAAAAGTTTTACTAGCGTCTTATGTAGAACTGTAGCTCCTAATTGACTCATGACATCGTCACCCGCACATATGAGATTTTTGTCTGCGAAGGCCCTTTGCCATTTTGGAGTTGATGCAATGAACACTGGTATTGCATTAATGAAGGAGACACCTGCATCAAGACATTGCTCTACGTAATACTGCGTTGCTTCTCTGCTTCCAACTGGAAGATAGTTTATAAGAATTTCAGCTCCACTTTCTCTTAGTAACTTTGCAACATCAGCTGCAGGTCTGTCTGATATCTTGACTCTTTCATTTAGGCGCCTTCCTACTCCATCAAGTACTTTTCCCTTCTGTACTTTAATACCAGTTGAAGGTACGTCTGAGATTTTTATTGTATTATTTGGATTAGCAAAAATTGCATCTGCTAAGTCGCGTCCCACCTTCGATTCTACTACATCGAAGGCTGCGACAAATTCAATATCACTTGGTATTATGCCACCCAGGGAATATGCAATTAGACCTTCGGGCGTGTCTTTAACATCACTTATGTCCTTATTTTCATTGATGTAACTATTACCATAAAATGAGATACCTTGCAGTAGTGCAGAAGCACAGTTTCCAACTCCTGCAATTGCTACTTTTACTTTTTTGTTACCTTTATTACTGTTACCGCTCATAATTGATTGATTTACCATATTGATCTAATCAATATATGTGTATTCGATTTGCTTGTTCACTAGCCATGGGACTATTCTACAGGAAGACTCAAAAGTCCTGACAAATTGACGGAGTTGTTGGATCAAACTGCTGATGAGTTTACTGACACATTTCAGGTTTAGCTTTAAATACATGCTATGCAGTAGAGAACTTAATAGGCTATGGCATTAGCCTTGGCAAATACCAGAACCGCTTCTATTAGAATGCTGATAATGCCTATCAATTGAATTAAAATGATAGGTAATCAAATATGAAGGGCATTGAATTTGTGTTATTGGCCGTCGGAGCGTTGGCTGGAGCATTTCTGAGGTATAAGATCACATCATCTCCTATAGTGTTCGGAGTTTTGCCCCTGAATGTACTTATAATTAACGTCATTGGAAGTTTTATTCTCGGGATTTTTTCAATCCTATTCGTAAGCTTAAATCTTGACACAAAATACTCGATTTTGTTAGGGGTAGGATTTTGCGGATCTTTTACAACTATGTCATCCTTTGCCCTAGAATCAATCAATCTCTTAGACAATAAGCAATTTGCATTGTTCGCATTAAATGTATTTGCAAACGTAGGATTGTCATTAGGCGCAATTGTTTTAGGAAGGGCGTTGAGCGTGGCATTAATTAGGATATGACAATGACATGAAGTTAACAATGCTGTGTCTGACAATAAGAATAAAAAGAAACGATGCGCTCAACGGTAAAAGGCTCCATAGGATATTGATAGATTTTCTAATCGAAAATAAAATTTCTGGTTGTACTGTTTGGACTGGAGTTGACGGATTTGGAAAAAGAAAGAGGTCTACAATCAGTTTAGAAGGAGTTACCATCAATATGCCACTTATAATGGAGGTTATAGATGACAAGTCAAAAATTGAATCCTTATTTTACCACAAATGAAAAGAATAATTGGAGATAATGGACTAGTTACCATTCATGAAGTACATGCTCTTTAGGGAAGAGTGCTAATGATTAGTAAATTCACTTTAGATAATGCGTCGATTAGTCTGTCTATCCTTTACCTTTATATCTTATCTACGTTGACTTAATGGGCTAAATGAATTACTTACTCCCGTTTCATAGCGTCTATCACGGAATAGACTCTTTACACGTAAAAATATCGCTCAACAAACAATTAGATGATAGCGCATTTTTGCTATAAGTACTCATTGAATTTTGCGTCTGCAAAATAAGGAAATGTAGGGTTTGGAATAATATGGTGGTGAATCCTGATCAAAATTTGCAAAATATGGCTTTGTATCAGGAGGACAATCAACAAAGCCATTTGCGATAACCTGTTTGTAAACATTATTGTACAACTCGCTATCCTTAGGAATATCTGTCACCATTTGTAGAGTACCATTATTGTTTAGCTTAGAATTGATCGTGTTAATCAGAGAACCGAAATACGAATCATCTGATAATTGTCTAAAATTCATAGATCTTGGAACATAAATAATGAAATTGTCTACCGAATTATTTGGTATATTTGGAAGCAGCTTTGCGGGATTGCCCCAAAATACAAACGCATTCTGGGTTTCTAAATCTAAAAACTTGGATTTTGCATAATAGATTTCATTTTGATCCTCGCCAATACCAATGAAAAATTCAGCCCACGTGTCGTTAGCCATTTTATGGATAATTTTGCCTGTAAAATATCCAAATAGGATATTAATTTTCAAAAAACTTTTCCTAGCATTTAGTATTGTTCTTATCAGTAGGGTAGAAGGATTCCCTTCATGAAAAAATTGGTACACTGAATTCCATCGGTACTTGAATATGTCCGGAAAACTCTTCATTTTGATTAATTCTTTAAACAATTGGGTCTCAGCAAAATCTGAAAAGTATGAATCTGTTCTAGACACCGCTTCTAATTTAGGTAAATATAGCTCTTCATATAAGCTTGTTACCCTATTCCAAGCTCTTATCGGATCAGACCCCATGTATGTGACAGATAAATCTGATAACCATAAGACTTCTGCCAGGATCTTTATTTTTCCAATATCATAACCCTTAACCTCGATCTCAGAGAGCAGTTTTTTAAATTTTACTTGAGCAGTTTCTAGTTTAAAATATGGAAAATCAGTTCTCCATATGATAGCTTCAACAATTAAACTCTTGTCAGATTTTCCTACGTCTTTCGAGATTCCTAACTCATCGTCTGAAAATGGAGATTTAGACTTGAAAGAAAAATTTTCAAAGAGCTTTTCTAAGTCCGGTGCATACAGTTTGAAGTATGCATCATGTATGTGGTATCTTTGAATAATCTCTATTGTTCTAGAAACTCTGGGACCAACAATGGGCCTAATTTGTGGTTCTGATCCCGAATAGCCACGTTTTTCTGGTTTTGAATCATTACTTGCGTAGCTAAATTGCAGCGGGTCATAATCATGCAAAAGTGCACCAACCAGCATTATTTCGACGTCATTGGCAGTAAACCTATAATCAAATATAGTGTTTGGTAGCATTTTAAGTGACATGTAACTTACCTCAAGACTGTGGTGAAAGTTATGGTATTCAGTAGAGCCTTCACCTAATCCAATATCTGAATATACACCATCTAAGAAGTTAATCAACTTAGAAATTTTATCAATTTTGTCATCTTCTATTCCTCTATTTTTTGCCACCTCTAATATCGCCAAAATTAACCTATCCTCCCTAATATCGGCAAGTGTTTCGTTTGCCTCCTTTACTATAGATCTGCGAAAACCTGGAAGTTTTTCCAAGATCTCATTGTAAATAATTTTAATCGGCAAACTTTTGTATAGATAGATCCAGAATCCAGTTATTTTCCAAGGGTATTTGAGCCGAAATCTCTCTCTTTCTATAATTTCATCGACCAAAAGCACAATATTCCTGTTAAGATTTCCTATTTCGCGATTTGTCACGATATTTTCCTGGTTATCTGATTTTGTGCCTTGATATTCAGCGCGTATTACCGCCCATTGTGGAATTTTAACCCTATATCGAAACCTTTTGGAAAGTCCATTTTCTGACGATGGAAATCGAACAGTCTCTCTTTCAGTAATTGCTACATTACGATTTCTAGTGTTAAACAAATTATCATCTTTAACAACTTGTAGTATCAATTCCTTAGTCGGAACTTGCAGTCCTAGCAAAACATGCCAATATTTGCCCTTATCTATCCAATCAGGAGCATATGTCGCTGGATCCCAAAAATCAATCGGTCCGAATGGGATGTATCCATCCTCAAACTCGTGAGTTTCAGGATTATAGGATTTATATTCATACTTTCCAATTTGAGGATTAATTTGACGAGCGAGTTCTCTTGTTTCGTTGACCCTATTTGAGGATCTTGTAAATTCTCTATGTGCCATAATTCCCCAAATAGTCGCTAGAATACTGAAAATTGTAATTATTAAGTCTGTGAATTCGATTTTACCATTTACGGCATAAGTGAGAGCAAATTGAACACCCAGAAAATAAGCAGAAAACATTCCAGCAAAGAACATAAAAAGAAAAAACCATCTTGCAAGGTCATTATAGAATAAGCTAAATGATTTTTTGTCGTTCTCGTTGGGCATCTTATGATTCATGAACGATCACAGTCATTAATGAGCATTACATCTGTAATAGATTGTACGACTCTCTTCAACTATCCATACCTTATAAATTGCAGCCGGTTAAAAATAATTCGATATATAAATGAGTCCACTACCTGATTAATTTCCTTTGTAGTTTCAGGGAATAATATCAGTTATACATTATGAAATACGAGTCGATGCATTAGATATGACTGATATGTAATGCAAGCAAAAATACTTCAAACAACAATAAGTTTTACAAAATGCATTCGTTTGTTCACTTGTAGCTGTCTTGATATTTCCTTAACGTCCTTAGCGTCGCCTTTAAGTGAAAATATTTCAAGGCACCTGTCTTTGTCTATTTTATTATGCAGATGTACGATTATGATCTTGTCAAAGTCATGTCTTATCGAAGAAACTTGATCATCTGAATCTTCATCATGTACCGCCAAAAGTAACGAATTAATTTCTCCATCCAAGTCTTCTTTCATTCGTTCGTCAGATAGGAGGTTTCTAATTCCCGCTCTTATTATTTCAGACCTTCCAGAAAATCCCAATGATTTAAGTTTATCCAAGCTTTCGATTATTTCTTCATTTAACGAAACACTCACTATGGTCAATTAAATTTTCATAAACCAATATTGGATATATAATTATTCCATAATTTAACACCCATAGTTGCATATCCGCATTAAAAAAACTGATTTCATAAATTACTGAGCATGGTGAAAAACCGTCATGAACTCGTACCTTATACTAGTCGTAATAATGGTAACCCAACATATGACTTGCTTATTTACTGGTCTGAAATCGACCAATTTGATAACCGCAGAACCCATTAAGAATTTCAATATCATTAATAAAGGTGAATAAAAAAATTATGCCAGATATTCATTGTGCCGAAGAGCTTCTCAATTTATTCGTTCAGCCGAAAATGCCAATGAATCCACTCAATTCAAATCCCGATTTCCGAAGTATATCTATTTTGACAATAGTTATTAAGATATTGGCTTTTTCTTTAATTATTATTAATAAAAAAACTATATATTCTTAATAAAACATCATAGCAGTATGAAAAGACAGATAATTGTTATATCTTCTCTGATTTTATCTGTACTATTTCACACTTTATATCAAAATTTGTACGCACAAAATGAAAACTCCAACACTACATTACCTTCTGACCATAATACGACAAACTCACTGACTTATTCAAATAATGAATTCAACTCGGTCACTAATAGCTCACACAAACTGATTGTAGTGTCATCTTTTTTCCCTATGGGTGAATTCGTCAAGAAAATTGGGGGCGAAAGGATAGAATCGTCACTTTTGGTTCCAAAAGGGATCGAACCTCATGATTTTGAGCCAACAATAAATCAAATACAAACTGCCAATACTGCTGATGTCTTGGTATACAATGACTTGGGGATTGATAATTGGATTGCAAAAATTAATACTGCAAATAGAATTAATGCAAGTCAGGGTATTAACGCCACTTATATTGACAAGCGCAACATGACTCTTGATCCGCATGTATGGTTGGATCCAATACTTGCAAAAAAAGAAGTAGAAAATATACGAGATGGCTTAATAATTATTGATCCAATTAACAAGGAATTCTACATTAACAATTCAAAGATTTTCTTAAATGATCTTGATAACCTAGACAAATCAATAAGAACTGAATTGGAGTCATGCAAGAAAAAAGACTTCATTCCATTTCATAATTCATTTTCGTACTTTGCTAATGAATATGGATTAAAACAGCACAGCATTTCTGGTATGGGGCCAGAGGCAGAAGTAACTTCCTTAAGATTAGCTGAGGCTATAAACGTTGCAAAAAGATTGGACATACATGTCATCTATTCAGAAGAATTAATGGATCCGCGATATGCATCAGTGATTGCTGGGGAAATTCCAAATAGTAAGGTGCTAACTTTAAGTCCCATAGAAGGACTGACAAAGTCAGAACAAGTAGCAGGTATAAGTTATATTGACAAGATGCGGCAAAATTTAAAGAATTTAATGGTGGGATTGGATTGCAACCAGTAATCCAAGTAGTAAAATTATCGTATTACTATGAATCGTATCCTTCGTTAGACAACATTTCTTTTACTGTAGACAAGGGGGATTTTCTTGGAATAATTGGTCCAAATGGGGCAGGTAAAACTACTTTATTTCAATGCCTGCTTGGTATAATCGACGATTATAGCGGTGAAATTAATCTTTTTGGATCCGACATTAGACAAAATAGGAAAACGCTTCAGAAGGTGGGATACGTTCCGCAAAAAAAATCTGTAGAACAAGCATTTCCTGCTACTGTAGAAGAGATAGTTTCACTGGGTCTAATCGGTAAAAAATCTAACAAGGAAGCCATCTACAGTGCAATAGAATTCGTTGAATTAAATGCGTATCTAGACAAGAGAATAAGTGAACTATCTGAAGGACAGCAACAGAGAGTTATTATTGCAAAGGCTCTTGTCAGTGAACCTGATTTATTGATCTTAGACGAACCCACTACAGGCATAGATTCAACAGCACAAAATAAATTTTATAGTCTATTGAGCAAATTAAATAAAGATAAGAAAATAACTATCGTGTGGTCTTCGCATGATTTGAATGCAGTTGAAAGTCTAGCAAATAAGGTAGCATGTATTGATAGGAAATTATTCTTTCATGGTGAATCAGAAGACTTTTTTGGAAATGAAGAAAGGATGAATTCGTATGTAGAATTTGCGATGCAATCACATATGAATCTTCATTTTCGTATGCCCAAAAATGGAAAAAGCCATAGCGATAAAAAAACTGATGGAAATGTTATTTGACATAATACAATATGGCTTCATGCAACGAGCCCTCTTATCAGCGATAACAATATCAATAGTTTGTTCCATTGTAGGGCTTTTTCTAGTTCTTAAGCGACATTCGTTATTTGGCGATGCCCTTGCTCATGTGACATTTGGTGGGATAACACTAGGTCTATTCGTTGGAATTTATCCATTGTGGACGGCTTATTTGGTAGCCATTTTGACTGCAGTTGGGGTTAATAAATTAAGAGAATCTACAATAATTCCGCCAGATTCTTCAATTGCGGTCCTTTTGACATCTGGTTTAGCCATTGGAGTTATTTTGATTAGTATTTCTGGAGGATTTACAGTAAATTTGTTTAATATCTTGTTTGGAAATATTCTTCTTGTAGGTAACGATGATGTAATCATGATATTAATTACAGCAGCTGTAGTTATTCCAGTGATTTGCATATTCTACAAAAAATTAGTTCTTATAACTTTTGATGAAAAACAAGCAAAGGTCAGTGGACTAAACGTGACTTGGATTAACACTCTCTTTATTATTCTTGCAAGCGTATCTATAATAGCATCAATACGACTTGTTGGGGTACTATTAATATCTTCGTTGATAGTAATTCCAAATATAACTGCACTAATGCTTGGCAAAGGATTCAAGAAAACAATACTAATTTCATGCGCAGTTTCAACCATCGCTGTGATTCTTGGAATTGTGATATCATATTATGCAAATTTGGCTCCAAGTGGAATGATAGTATTAATAATGGTATCAATGTTCTTAGTAACGATAATTATAAAAAATATGAAATTTACACCTAAAAAAATAGTAATTTCTAATAAATAAGATTATTTTTTATTTTTAGAAGTGTTGTGAAATTGAATCGGATGGC
>DATEFQ010000072.1:0-2315 GCA_035280585.1 Nitrososphaeraceae archaeon | reverse complement strand
TTTTCAAGAATTTTTTTTTCATTTTCTATTACTTCTAATAATTCACTATCTGTGATGGCTTGATTATAATCAGAATCGCTTTTTTTAACTAGAAAAAAATCAGACGTCTTTTTTTTAAGGAATCCAAACCCCGGTGACAATAGACTATTTTACCATCGTATTACTAAAAAACCTAATCAAAATTATCCTGAGGTTCCCAAGCAATTATTTTCCTCAATTCATAATATTTTTCATATTAACCTTACAAATAATGAATGAATAACAATAATTAATGAAAAAAGAATCAAAACCTTTTAATTGGATAATATTTTTGCTTATTCTTAAAGCCTTCTGTCCATCAAACTGTAGATCACCACTGATAAAAATCTATTACATTTTTCCATATTTAGGTTTCAATAGTTTTTATTAGCAGGCAGTCTGATATTATCTTGAAATATGTATGGTTTAGGAAACCTTTCATTTATTTCCGCAGTATTTGGTCTCGGTATTATCGGCTTTGCTAGCATAATTATTTTAACAGTATTTGCAGAACCCAAAGTCGATATCTCTCCTAACCAAGGTCCTGAATGCCCAGGATTCAACATTGTCATAAATGCAAATGGATTCAAGCCAAACAGTACTGTTGCTGTAAAATTTGTAGGATCTGATAGTAAAATACCACTGTATACTTCCTTTGATACAAATAGTACTGGAGGATTTAATGATGTAACTTTTGCTGATGACCTTAAAGCAGACCATTATAAACTATATTTTGGAGATGATGCCAATAACGACGGAATTTTCGATATAGGCACTAAGCGGGTATATGCTAACGTAACCGTAATTGCGAACTCAACATCACAACAATGCGAAGGGGACTAAATGTTTTGAAATTTATAAACACGCCATTATTCACTGCAAGTCCAAGGATATCGATCTGTGGATGACCGCTTCAGCATGATAAAAACATAAAATAATATATCTTATTGTGACGTTTTAATCTGAGCTAGAGGAACATTCTCTGGGTTCTTATAGTGAACGATTTGGGATTGTCCTGATTTTGGATATATGCCAAATATCTGGGTTGCTTTTGCCACTGTAGTATCCTTTAACGTTACCATCAATATTTGACTTCTACCAGATCTTTCTATCATGACTTTTGAAAGTCTTTCGGTGTTTTGGGCATCAAGGTGGGCATCAACCTCATCCATGAGGTAAAACGGTGACGGTTTTAGGGATTGTAGAGCTAATACAAAAACTGTTGCAGCCATCGTCTTTTCTCCGCCAGATAATGCGGTCGACTCCCGTGGGGGTTTTCCCTGAAATTGGACAAGGTATGATAGACCTCCTGAAAATATATCTTCATTTTCAATCTGAAGATATGCTGAACCTCCTGCTATCTCGGAAAAGGTTTTCCTAATGTCATCATCTACTTTTTTGAATGCATCCATAAACACGTCCCTTTTTTCCTTATCTATTTCATTGATAAACAAAACGATGGAATTCCTTTCATTCTCGAGGTAATTCTTTCTGGTAGACATATCCCGATATCCATCTATCACCTGAACATATGTTTCATGAGCACGTAAGTTTAATCTTGTTTTCAGCTCATCATTCTCTTTCGTTAATTCTGATATGAGGAAATCCACCTCAAAAATTTCGTCCTCCAAAGGTTCCTTAAATCCCAGCCACATTAAATCATTCATTGCCTGTGTTTCTTGTGCCATAAAATTAGAAATGTCCTTCCTTATCGCAATTGATTCTTTTTCTATCCCGTTTATCTCTCTATAGAGATGTCTTTCCTTCTCATCTAGTGTTTTAATCTGTTTTTCATAGTTCTGTAATATTGAATAAGAATCGCCGGATATGTCAATTATTTTCTGTTCTTCCTCGCGTAAGCCTATCAGCTCTCTTTCAAATTGTTCTAATTTCACACTTGCAACATTATACTGGTCTCTTTTTTCAGTCTGTTCTACTTCAAGCTGTTCCTTTTCAGAGAATATTTCGTTCTTTCTTTCAACTGCAGTAGTTATTCCATTTTCAATAGAGGCAGAAGATGTAATAATTTCTCTGAGCTCAATCTCAAAGTTTTCAATGCTTTTTAAAATCTCACTTTTCTTGTATGTTAGGTCTGACAATTCATTATCAATATTGTCATCGAGTAAGTACTGAATATTCTTTGAAATTTTTGATAGCGATAAGGAAATAATGTTATCTCTTTTCTTATTTTTGGTGAATTCTGACTCAATGTCAGTAATTTCTTTATCCAGCGTTCTGTTTGTATCTTCACGTTTTTCAATTTCTTTTTTTAAGGTAGCAATATCTTCGTTCAAATG
>DATEFQ010000071.1:0-23075 GCA_035280585.1 Nitrososphaeraceae archaeon | reverse complement strand
TGGAATAGGGCTAATCGATCAAAGGATTAGTTGGGCTTAAACCCAAATGAACGAAAGGCGTATTCTGTAAAACTAGAATATGTTGAATACGTAATTAGTTACAAATTAGGGTTGGGGAATGGATCATTTTATTTGCAAAGCATATATTGCATAGGGCTCTTTCTGATAATTAGCTCCAGTATGTATCTGTTCTTGATGAGAGTAAAATTGTTTTACAATTTTAAAATTCATTCGCTCTAAAAAATCTTCAAACTTTTTCTTGTCATATTTTGTAGCTGAAAAAAGTGTAATATCTAAACCTTCCTTTGTGTCCAGTTTTCCAATGATAGTCCGGGATGTACGTATGGCGCTCGCGGAGTCATCTACCTCATACGTGACTCTTTTTCTTATTTCATTGAAATCCCCTGTTATTGAAAACTCACCTATCCTCATTTTAATAGTACAGTCATTTTCATATGGTTCCGCTATATCTTCAATAGGACCAACGATGAATTCCCTGCCAACTTCGTTATCATATCCTTTTATAAGATCTTTATCTGTTTGATCCAAATGAAATTCGGCATCAATTAACAAGCAATCATCTTCTCTCATAAAGTTATGAATACTGTTGAGAATTAAATTTTCAGGATAATTTGCAAGTGTTCCACCCAGCATCGTTAAAACTCTTGGGTTTTCCGGCGATTTTATTACATTAGCCAATCGGTTTACATATTTAAAATTGGCTAGAATTGGGAATATGTCGTAAAATTTACTTCTACGTATCTGGATAGGATTTCTGATTGATTCGCCTATCATAAATACACTATGATCCACAGGATAGTAACTTAACGACATGTCTTCCTTTCGATAGTTCAAAAATGAATTAATTAACTGGCAATCTTTGTCACCTATACCTGAGCCTAAACTAATTAAGTCTATGTCGTCGTCATTCAATCGTTCCAAAATTATATCTGCTATTTCACTCGAATTATGTTGGAGCGCAACTTTTCCCCAGTTACTCATTTGGTAATCGCCCGAATTGACCACTTTGTACCACCGGCGAAGGGCTTTATAGCTCCAATACAGAAATTTTTGATCAAGCTGTCCCTCAACCAAGTTGCTTTTAAGCTCGTCATAAAGATTTATGGATCTATTAGAGTCTACTTCAACGCGGATGAATTCAGATGCTTTGTGTTTGTCTCTATTTTCGCCACCGCCTATCGTTTTTAATTTTTGCTTAAGCTTGTCGAATTTTTCCTGTTTCTGTTTAAAGACTACCATATTGTCAGATATGTTACCCAGTGCTGTGTATATTACTGCTGAAGCATAGTACGGATTATTTATTCCTGATTTATCGTTTAGTAGTGAACGCCTTGCTTCTATCATAGCTTTTTCAGGATTGTACTCCTTATTTTTCAGAAAAGATTCATAGAAGGTTTTAGAAAAATCTGGGGTATATCTGTCTGGAATATCAAATTGCATAGCCACTACACAAGGTATCCTTCTCATTAACAGTTCTTTAGCGAGACCCCTGAAACCCTGTTCTGCTCCGCTTCTGCATGAATTTAAAGTTACAATACCGATATTTGGAATTTCGGCTGAGGGGAACCAAGTTGCAAAGTCAGCGTCATCTCTTTTTTTCACATCCCCAGATTCTTCAGGTATGAAAATCTTTCCTTTGCCGTCTTCAAATATGCTGTGACCAATAAAATGAACGATATTTGCATCTTCCAGTTCAGTTTCGAGATTTTTTCTGGTAGGGGGATCAAAACCTTTACTTGTAGATAATACCTTGCAAATTACAAAATCTTCTCTAGGGTCCAAGTCTTCAACAGTTTGCTTAATTGATTCTAATTCTTTGTACGACCTAGGCAGATCTTCTTTATCTCTTGTGCTATGAATTATGAGAAATTTGATTTTATCGGTAAATTCAGCTTTCGGTACGATGCCACCTATATTGCGAGGATAGCGAATGATGCTAATATTTTCCTCGGCAGATAAGAACTGATTACGCTTGCTATCATACAGAAGCTCCCAAGGTAGAGATTGCGATAAAACACTGTCGCACTGAAGAACTATCTTAAGGAACCTGCCTCCTGTCTCTTTGAACTTGTTGTAGTTTTTCAAGAAGATGTTCTCCTGTGGAATACCCATAGGTGTAGATGTGGTTGAGAGGAACATTGAATAATTCTGTCCCTATCATTGCAAAAACCTCCCTGCTTTTGGCATTCTCATTAAAATTAGAGACCAAATTGCTTATTTCTTCTGAAATCTGGAGCTTCCCGTAGCTAGTTTCGTTATTTGAATCAGTGGTCACGATATCTTGAACGTTTACCCCTATCCTAATTTCCGTCGACATCGACTGGGAACTTATCCCCAAACATCTATATATTTAGATCGCAATTAAGGTGAAAATATTTCAATTATTCATTAGCTATCCTGCATAATTCTGCCTGTTATTAGAAGCAATTGAAAAAAATTCATCGAATTTGAGCAAACTTTTTATTTATGAGGTAGATATTTATTTTGAAATGAGTAGATTTCAGAGGCGGACTACGGAGTTTCTACGGAGAGATCTCCTATGACCGATGATGAAGTCCGGAAAAAGCTCGTGGATGTGATGTCAAATGAAATTGATAGTTTTGAGCGGTTTAAGACCAAAGCGGAGATTGAAATACCAAATTTACCTCCCAATCTACAATCAGCAGCCAAATAGGCAATCAATGATAAAACATTCCAAAATGAATATTTGACTTTAATAGATGCGTACAAGGAGGTAGCCAAAGATGAGGAAGTAAAAATCTCAAATGGCGACGACTTTTATTCAGATAAGGCGTTAAAAAAAGTGACGGATAATCTGAAGACTAGGGGATTAGATTTCGATTACGAAACAGATGGTAACAAAAAGAAGGTTCATTTGAAAATTGATAGTAGCTTTCTTACGGCATTAGGCGCATTAATCACTAAAATTGCTGGACTATTCTAGAATCTTGATAATAAAATCTTACATCGCTTGTTCTAACTTTGAGACTGACTTATTTTATACAAAGTAAAACCTGACCTTATTTCAAGTTCACATGATTATACATTGAGATAAAATAAAAATTAATACTTGTAGGTATCCGAGTCGAATCATTATTTAGAGACAATCTTGTCTTACAGACAGGTGCGGAATTGTCTGGAAAGGGCAGTTTATTATCAGATATTTGATCTTAAAATGAAATATATTGTATCTGATGCTATGATGTTTAATTGAAATTTATAATCATGTCAATAATATGCGTTACAATATTCATAATAATAGGCATTATGGTTTCACCTAAACTTGGATATCAAGTTCCATCAGTTATTAACTTTGATGAATCAGTCTCATCACTCATCTATCACTCTCATTATGAACCTATAGATGAATTCATGATCTTGTTGTCAAACTATGGACGAGAAATAGTGTGGTTGGGAGTTATTGTGTTTATGGGTATTTTTGCAGGGTGGAAAGGAAAAAAAATTGCAGTGATTATCATTATTTCATTTTTGATTATAATCCCATTAAATATAGTATTCAAGAATTTTTTCGAAAGAAATCGTCCACCAGTGGAAAAACAGGAAATTTATGTTCCAGAGAAAACTGATTTTGCCTATCCTTCAGGCCATGCTTCTATCGTTGCAGCAGGGGCAGTTATTTTAATTATTTTATATCGAAGAGAGAAGGAGCTAATATTTTCTATAGTACTGGCAATTGAGGCAGCACTAGTATGCTTATCCAGAATATATGTTGGCGATCATTATTTCTTAGATGTAATAGGTGGAGCATTACTGGGAGCTGGAATCTCTTTCTTGACAATTTCGTTATCTAAATACATTGATCCGATAATGACTAGAGTCCGTAAACGTTTACAAAAGGAGCCGTAATTTGAGGACTTTCTATCTAGTAAGTCCCTTACCATGAAAAATACCCTCTCTTATCCAACTCATGAATTCTCTATCGGGTAATTTTTTTCTCACATTGATAGAATTTGTAGCATCATTTCCAATTACATATCTTAAGGCAGGATCTTTAGAATTAACCGCTTGGAGAATAGTGTTTGCAACTTGATCACTAGATGATACATTGCTATTAATAGTTGCTTTAAAAAAGGCAATTCTCCTATCCATTAGTTTATAGTATGGTGAATTAGTATCGTCACCCTTGATTTTTAGATTATTAAAAAAATCGGTTTGGACAACGCCTGGTTCAATTAGAATTACTTTTATTCCAAATTCCTCCAATTCAAACGAAATGGACTCAGAAAGTCCTTCTAATGCAAATTTGCTAGACACATAAGCAGCATTAAGTGGAACACCAAATCTTCCAACCATTGAGCTAATATTTACAATAGTTCCACTTCGTTGTTTCCTCATTAATGGAACTGTTGCCTTTATAAGCCTAATAGTTCCAAAAAAATTAGTTTCAAATTGTTCCTTAATATCTTCCAAAGATATCTCCTCAATAGGACCAAACATACCATAGCCGGCATTGTTTATCAGAATATCAATTTTTCCTGAGTCAGAAATAATTTTTTGGACTGCTATTTTGATAGATTCATTATCATTTACATTAAGACGAATTACTTTGAGAGGAAGTTTTTCTCTTTTTATTATTTCCTGAATTTTTTTAGCTTTTGATAAATTTCTTACAGATGCATATGTAGCAAAGTTGTTACGCGCAAATAATAAGCATGCGGCATATCCTATTCCAGAAGAACATCCAGTAACCAACACTGTTTTGTTATCTTTCATGTATAAAGTTATGAAACATGATTAAAAAATTTTTGTGTTAGAATAGTTGAGTTGATACTGCTCAAATAAGTAAAGTTAAATTTAGTAATTTAATTATATTACTAGAGTACAAATCTAGATATGCAACTAATACCAAAGTTGGAAATAAAATCTTTAGCTAGTATAATTAACTTTCTAGACGAACAAACTGTTGGTAGAGTTGCAACAATAGACGAACAAGGTTTTCCACAAATAATACCGATGAATTTTGTTTATGTTAAAAACGACTTAATTGATACCCTGACAGATAATAGAAACACTGGTGCAATATACATGCACTCCCATCCATTTGGCGAAAAAATAGAAAATATCAAAAGAAACTGCAAAGTTGGTTTTGAAGTTGATTCTTATGTTTGTTTTTTGCCATCATATTATTTTCATCCTACCGATGCTTCACAGGCAGATACATTATACATTAGCATTGTTATCAAAGGAAATGCTTCTATTGTCCAAGATCCATCTGAAAAAGCAAACGCATTAAACGCTTTAATGAATAAGTATCAAAAGGAAGGAGGCTTTGAGCCGCTATCGCCAAATATGCATTCAGTTAGAGAAGTTACCGTTTTGAAGGTTTTACCAGAGCAAATTCGGGGTAAATACAAGATTGGGCAACACTGGACACAGACATATAGACTAAAAATGGCAAAAAATATTGTTCAGAGAGAAACAGAAGCCAATGCCAGGAGAATACTGAAAATCATGGGAATCGGGAGTACAAATAACGGAGAGCTTAAAGTCCTTAAAGAGCCTGTAATGTAATCAAATTATTTTATTGAATTGAATTAATCATACGCAATAAAGATCAAATTACTTAATAAGATTCTAATAACTTCAGTTTATTCTAAAAAATTTCGATAATTTATTAAATGAAAAAATCAATTCTATAAAGGTAGAGATAAATAACTTCATGATTCATACTGAACATTATTCACTTTTCGTTGGATAATTCCAAAATCGAACTTCAAATTATTTAATGCTTTAATTGATATTTTATTAACTACATATGACGGTAAATATATAACTAAAAAAGAACTTATAATTACTTGGATGCATTCGGCTGAAAGTGAAGATCCGTTTGTCAAGATAGCCAATCTGATAGGTGGAGAGGAATATCATAAAGTTGCAAGAGCTTTGTTGAATACTGAGGATGCTACAGACGAAGAGATAGCAGGCGCTACAGGTATGCGGATTAATATAATTAGGAAGGTATTATATGACATGTTTGGAAAGGCCTTAATTACTGGCATAAGAGTCAAGGACGAAAAGAAAGGTTGGTTTGTGTATAGATGGAGAGCAAAAAGAGATCAAGCAGAAAATTTTATTGAAAATCAGAAAAAAAAGATTCTAGACAGACTTCAGAAACGATTAGAATATGAAGAGTCTTCTGAATTTTACCACTGTGGGAATACTAGTTGTCCAAGAATAAAATTTGACTACGCAATGGAATTATTCTTCAAATGCCCAAACTGTAAAAATTCACTAAATATGGTAAATAATGAGAAGGTTAAAGATGCATTGAGATATAAAATAGAACAGATTTTGTTGGATATTAGTTCAAAAGATGAAGTTTCATCATAGTTTATAAAATAACACAATTTCATTTTTGTTTTGGATTATTGTCTTTGTTAGTTTCATTTTTATGCCATCTGAGATTTTTGCATATCCTTCGCCCTCAACCAATGTTTTTGCATCTCTTCCACCTATTACAAAAGGTGATATTGTGACAATTAATTCGTTGACAAGGCCTAATTTCAATACAGACCAGTTTATTTCTCCACCACCTTCAACAATTATTTTTTTTAGGCCCATTTTTTCTAATTGTTGGAATAGACTTCTGATACTCACTTTTCTATTCCCAGAGACTAATACTTGGACTCCTTTGTTTTGCAGTTCTTGGATTTTCTTAGTTGAAGCATTACGTGTTACTGCAACAATAGTGTGAATTTTATTTGATGTCTCAATAATGCGTGAATCTAATGGAATTCTTGCTTTTGAATCAATTATGATTCTTGTAGGGTTCTTTGCCAATTTGGTTGAGTACCGTACATTTAGCATAGGATTATCCTTCAATACTGTACATATACCTATCACTATAGCATCAACTGTTGACCTTAACTTATGAACTCGAACCAAATCAGGTTTAGAAGAGATTGCTGAGTCGTTTTCTATAGTAGCAATCTTACCATCTATTGATATCGCCGCATTTAGGATAGTATACAATTATATTATATCCCCATCCACAAATTTACCATCTATCATGACATTTTGTATCGCATTTGTGTTTACTCTATGCACCATGGCGGTATGAGGGTCATGCATAGGTGAAATATCCAAATTATTTTTGTCGATAAAAATGATATCTGCGGCGTAACCGACCATTATTGCCCCAGAATTAATTCCAAGGATTTTTCCTCCATTAACAGTTGCCATTTTTAATATTTCTCTTGCAGAGATTGGCTTATCTGACAGTGATCTATTTAGTTTCCAAATAAAATCTAATTCACGAAACATATCTGGCGAATTAATCATAATGTTATCTGTTCCAATACCGACACAACATCCAAAGTTTAACATCTTTGCTATCTTGGGTATTCCAACTCCCAAGGTACTATTTGCCCTCGGGCAAACAACAACTCCAATGTTTTTCTTTGCAACAAGTTTGATATCCGCATCAGACGCGTTTGTTAAATGAACGATAAAATTTGGTTTTAGGTGTGCAATTATTCTTTGCACTTCGCTTTTTCCGGTAATGGTCATTGATTTTTCTACCGATTCTGGTGACTCGGAGCTATGAATTCCTATTAAATATTTTATTTTCAAAGATTTTTTTTGAATTAATTCCCTATACTGGTTTAATGAGTTGTCAGTATTTTCGTTTGCTCCACTGATACCCAACCCATCCGCGAAATTCAGTATATTACGAATTAATCCTATTACATTAGGGTCAAATTTAGGATTATTGTAAAAATCTCGTGATATGTCATAGTAGTGCTCCGGTCTACCTAATACTATACTTTTTATTGATAATCCTGATGTAGCCTCTTTAATTTGATCTATTCCTTGTAATCCTCCTTCTCTGAAATCTGCAAACGCTACAATACCATTTCTCATCATGGATATCAAGGAACTTCTCATAAACTTGATTAGATGTTTTCTATCGCTTTTTTGTAAAATCTTGTTTTTGATACCATGAATTGGATGAATTCTACTCTCAAAGGATGAATCAAGACCTATATCCTTACCAATAGAATCGCCGATATGAGTATGAGCATTAACAAATCCAGGGCATGCTAGAATCCCTTCTCCGTCATAGATGGGTCCATCATCCTTTCCTTCATAATATCCGCTACCAATATGCTTAATTTTTCCACTTTTAATAATTATGTACCCATTATCTATATAATCTAGATTTTCTCCAAAAAGTAGACTAATGTTCTTTAAGATCAGATCCATTTTATTTCAAATATGGGTTGTGATATGCCTTGATCTCTTAGACTACGAATTGTATCCAAGGCTTCTGTAGCAGCTTGTACTGCTTTTCTACCAGTAGCCGCGGTTCCAATCCCACAGTTTAAATTGATATTTTGACTTTCATAGATTTTGCTAATTATTAGAGAAATTTTCTCTTTTGTTACTTCATTAGAGATAACCATATAGTTGTCACCTCCAAGAAAAAAAGTCATGGATTTTTGTTCAACGAATAATTCAATAAGACTAGAAAGCATCTTCATTATTGTTGTTGTAATCTCATAAGGAGAGAGGATATTACTAATTTTAGTGGAATTATTTATATCGAGATGTATAATCTGAGCGAACATTTCTGAAGATAATTTGTTTGAATTATTATATATTGATCGAACTTGATTATTTGCATATATCAGCCTGCTTTTATCTATTAAATTATTATTTTTACGTGAGTGATACGCTGCAATATTTGCATCCAGCGAGGTTGTTCCTGTTCCAACAGACATCGATATATTTAGGTCTTTATGGATGTCATGAATTTCCTGTTCAATTAAAAGATGGTCCTCCAAAGATAATCCATTCGTGATTGCAATTAACTCATCAAATCTATTAAAATAAACTATAGCATCCCTTTTAGAGAACATTTTTTGCAAATCGCAATATAAATTCGATTGAAATATTTGTAATTGCGCTTCTCTATCGCTTCCCAACTTTAATGTCCATGGACCATACTCTTCTATTTTTATAATGGTGAGTTGAATTGTCAATTATACCTATACTTTCCCTTTTATATTATCGAGCTCTCTTAATCTTGTTACCATTTTACGTGCTGCTTCAACTGCCAATTTTGGAACAACGATAACTCTGTTCTTTGCCTGTCTTACTGTCATGTCAGGACCAGTAATACCAAGTGTGACAGGTTTTTGATATTTTAAGGAAATATCGGACAGTAATCTTGCAGTGTTATTAGCTATAACTGCGTCATGTCCTGTTTCTCCCTTTATCACTGCGCCTAGAGTTACGACTGCATCAATTTGTTTAATCTGAAGAAGTTTTTCAACTATTAAAGGCATATCAAAAGTCCCTGGAACCTGGATTATTTTTTCTACATGGATGTTTAAATTTTTTGCATGATTTCTGGCCGTATTAAGCATTTTATTAGTAATCTCTTGGTTAAATTCAGCTACGACTATAGCTAGTCTTATTTTTCTCAAATTATACTCAATTCGCATAAATTTGTTTTATCTCAAGAGATTCAACTAGAGGAATTTTATATCTTGCGGAATATTCTACTGCCTTTTTAACCGTTAAGGCCCTACCTGTCTTTGAATCCAGCATTTCGCAAATAACAACTGTTGGAATTAAATTTGCTAGTTTTACTAGTTGGACAGATAATTCGGTATGGCCTGATCTCTCTTTTAGCAATTTCTTCGCAGCAATTAAGATTGGTACGTGGCCAGGAGACCGGAATTTCTCAAAAAATTTAGATTTTCCACTATTATCTATGTCAGAGCATACTTCGGCCATCTTTGTTATCGTAAGTGCTCTATCTATATCAGTTATACCTGTAAAAGTATCAACATGGTTGACAGTAATTGAAAACGAAGGTCGGTCACCATATGGAGCAATTGATGTTACCATTTTTGAGAATGAGGGATTATCTTTGGAAGCATATATTAGCAAATCATGCATAAATATTAATTTCAACTTTGACGCAATCTCACCGGATATAGCTAGGCAAATGAGACCGCCCGCATCATTACGCATAGTCGCTACATCTTGTGGATTGATATATTGCGCGGCCTTGACCATATCGACCTCGTTTTCTCTAGATTCACTATCGTGGATTAAGATAAACTTACCATTACTCAGGGCCCTCACTGCATCTTGCACTAATGACACGTGCTGTAAAAGAGTCAAGTACTATTATATAGTTTACTAAATTGTTGGTAATTACAAATAATGTGGTAGAAATTTCGCAACATATTTGCTTAGAATATCTATCTCAATATTAACTTTGTCGCCTATACGTTTGTTTTTAAACGTAGTAACATCCAAAGTATGAGGAACCAGAGCTATTGAAAATTTATTCTTCCAAACATCAACAATGGTAAAACTTATGCCGTCTAATGCAATGGAGCCTTTCGGTACCAGAAATTTTGTAATGTCCTTCCTTACCTCTATCATTATTTTTGTTTCGGTGGGTATTTTTACAATATCCCCAATTCTTCCTATGTCATCAATATGGCCCAAAACCATATGACCTTCGATCCTGTCGCTTATCTTTAGACTTCTCTCCAAATTGACGTGCTGTCCAACTTTTAGCATACCTAGAGATGTTCTTTTCATGGTTTCTTTTACGACTTCAAAATATGCTGTAGTCTTTAAAATCTTCGTTGCTGTAAGACATGTACCATTGACACTTACACTCGCCCCTACTTGCAAACCTTTGCTTAGGTTTCCTAGATCAATGCCTATGGTATTATCTGCAGTCCTTTTTGTGTCTTTTATCTTGACAATTGATTTGACAGTTCCTGTACCCTCTACGATACCCGTAAACAAAGTATCAATCAAGAATTCCATACGTAATAAAAATATTTCACAATTTATAGCAATCCTATTGCGGCCGCAAGGAATAAAAATTGATAAATTTTGATAATTTGATGAGCTAGCAAGTGAAGATAGAAGAACAATAATAATTCATATTCTATTGATTATCTCTATCTTAACGGTTTTTATTTATTATGATGTAAATCCCAAATTATTTGTCCCACTTTCAGTCTATTCTTCGCACTAAAAATATACTGAAATATAGTCTTATTGCTAATAGTGAGAAGACATATTTCCTAAAGTGATGATTGTTAATGGTATCATCATTTTTGACGGTGATATTAGGTTGATTAGGCCCTTTAGTAATTTGCCATAATACCAGTTAAACTCCTATCAATTTCCATTTTCTGAAATAAGTAAAATCTAAATTCCATTTCATACAACTCAACGTTCTTATTATGAAGACTATTTGAGAGTAGTAAAGAATGTCAGTTTTCGGGGTTAAGACTGATTTACAAATAATTTTCATTGCTTTATAACTCTCGTGCTATGTGAGTGAATATTCGTTGTTCTGGAATGTTTAAATTGCCATGTTTTCATTTTTGTACTGTAAATTATTGGATTTCTAATAAAAATTAGATTTTCCCACATAAAATTAAAGGTGATTTCTGTTCCATTTTTTGATGTTCAAATATATCATTGAACTTTGTTAACTTAAGTTAATTAACCAAATCGTTAGTACAAAAAGTGAAATTGAAGTCTAGGTTTATTAATTCCATAGGAGGGACTTTTTGAACATTGAATACTACTAATAAACATAAAGCGAATTACGGGAACGTGGTAATTGATACTTTTTCATCTATTAAGGGAATAACAATTAATCGTGTTGGAGATTGAAATTGGATAAGAAAATAATGTATATTAATTGTCAAGATGAGATTTCTATAAATAAGTTAGAAGAGCCGAACCAGAATATAAATACGAGAGTTCATTGTACTGTTGATTATGGGTACACCCCAAAGTGAAAAGCGGGATATGACAACAAGTAGCACCGATATATTGAGTCTGGTGGACGGTTTTATTGAACAAATATCAAAAATTAGAACCGTCCTAAAGGGTGTCTCCATTTCAGCATTGATATTGGCTCCGGTTGCAATTGCTTTATCAATATTTTTATTAACTCACCCATCATTCTTTACTATTCTCGAAAATGAGGATGAATTTGGTCTTGCTTTGATAATATTACTTGGATTAGTAATAGCTATCTCTTCAATCTGGATATTTGCTGGACTTAGGCAATATCGTATGGTTAGTACTTGGAACAAAAGGTACGACAATTACATAATCGATAAAGAAGAAATACATAGGGCTATTGCGTCGGAGTTCGGTTTCACAGAAGACTCCGAGGATTAATTCTTGATTTAAAGCTGTCTTGTTGATCCTATTAAATTTGGGTTAGAACCTAACTAGAATTCATCTCAAATGATCTCGGGAATAGTTTTTCGTAAGGCTCTATAATGCTTCTGCAAAATTCTAATCCCTTTTGGGTTGCACTATAAACAGTTACAGTTCTTTTTCCTAAACTTTTTTCTGTCTTAATTATCAAACCATTGAGCTCCATTTTATCAAATATCGATCTATGTTTCTTTAAGTTTAGTCCACAAAAACTAACCAAGGCAGTTTGATTAAGCTGACCATATTCGACTAGTTTCATGATTATGTCTCGAATTATGTATATTCTATCTCTATGTGTTTGTGAACTCGAACTAGACACTAAGTTAGGTTGTAGCTGCTCGGTATATAGGTTATATTCTAATAACATAATCACCAAATTCTAAATAGACTGTGGATTAGTCAAATATCTTATGTTATGGATATTATGACACAAGGTCCAGCATCAATTTTAACTCATTAATTTCAGATCGGATTACTTCTTGATCATTGTTATCCTTAGCATAACCAATTAATTTTTCACAAGCAATCAGTTGGTTGAACAAAATGTCTTTTTTGCCCAAATAGATAATAGAATCAGGATTCTCAACCGTATAAATGACCTTGCCAGTCGAGGTATTTGATTTACAAGTTTTTGCAATCATTAGACATTCAGGTGAATTAACCAACTTTAGTCAACCTCTCTTCAAAATTAGATTTGTTCCTGTTTTTAATTATATTAGTCATTAGTAGATTTAGGAAATATGCATTAATAAGCGTCGATTAACCTTGTTACTCCTGAATTTTAGTATATTTCACGTGCTTTGGAAACTGAGCTTCAGTTTTAATTCGTTTTTTTATTCTATATCTCTATGCAGATTGGGATGGAGTGTTGTGAGATATTAAACAAATTCAACCTTATGCATAAAATACAGATCCAGATAGTTCTATTGGGATTCGATTGGTAGTAACGCATTAATGGTGAAATATACTATTGTTCTGCTGCACTTATGACGGCCTTTGCTTGTTTATAATGTACAGCATCAATCATTTTACCTTCTAATAATTTTGCTCCTCTTGCATTTGCATTTTCAAATGTATCTTGTAACGCAGCTAATACCTTCTTTGCCCATTCTATTTGTTTCTTTGTCGGTCTAAAAATATCATGAACTGGATTTATGTGAGAAGGATGTATCAACGTCTTACCTGAATAGCCCAGTTTTTTCGCAATGGCCGCGTCTTTAATCAAACCATCAATATCCTTTACATTTTGCCAGATACCATCAAAGGCGTCAATGCCGGCAGCTCTTGCATCAACTGGAATTTTTGACCTGGCATAATTGTAACTCATAAAATCATCATATTCAACATCAATATTCATATCGTACAAATAATCGAAGACACCAAAAACTAGCGCTGTAACATTTTTGTGGGATGAAGCGATCGAATTAGCATTTACTACTCCTCTTGAAGTTTCTATAGATGGTATTATTTGAATATCTGTGGATAATTTCCTTTTAGAGACAATCGCATCAATTTTTTGAATAATTTGAGTTACCTCTTCACTATTACCAATCTTTGGTAGAACGATTCCGTCCAATCCTTTCATTACTATTCGCTCGAGGTCTCCATCAACCAAACCTGAATCAGATGAATTAATTCTGACATAAATGCATGAATCATTATCTCCTTGTTTTGTTGCTAGAAAGCTTGCAACCAAATTTCTAGCAGCTTCTTTTTCACTAGAAGGAACGGAGTCTTCTAAATCAAAGCAAAGAATGTCCGCATGAAGTTTAATTGATTTCTGTAGAAATCTCTCATTGTTTCCAGGAATAAATAATAAACTCCTGAACATTTACAAACTAAAAAATGAAAGGTTAAAGCTTCTGAGGTGTTGTTACGATCTTGCCTATCTGTTCTGCATTAGCCATCATGGTGTGTCCTTTTGCCATCTCCGAGAAAGGAAGAACTGTACTAATCAATGGCTTTATTTTGCCCATAGATGTCCAGTATATTACTTGTTCTAGTTCTGCTTTATTCCCCTGAGTTGAACCGAGTAGATTGGTCCCTTTGAAGAACAAGTATCTAAGATCGATTGTTGAATCATATCCAGTAGTTGCTCCGGTAGCTACCAAGGTTCCTCCCATCTTAAGGAGACTAACTTCTTGTGGAAAAGTTGACTTTCCAATATGTTCAAAAACTACATCCACGCCTTGCTTTTTAGTTATTTCTCTTACTTTTTTATACCAATCTGCTTCTCTGTGATTTACAACGTGATCGGCACCTAGTTCAGTACATTTATCCATCTTTTCTTTATTACCGGCCGTAGCAATTACGCTGCAACCATATAACTTCGCTATCTGAATTCCTGCCATTCCTACACCACTTGTTCCTCCCATCACAAGGACTGATTGTCCAGGTTTTATCATGGCTCTTCCTACAAGCATATGCCAAGCTGTCATACCAACCATCGACACTGCCGCTGCTTCATCAAACGACACGGAATCAGGTATTTTGGCAACATTTACCTCAGGCAAATGGGTATATTGACAGAAACCGCCCCAGAGTGGACCAGTTTGAAAACCCCAAATGAGTCGTTCATTGCAATCATATTCTCTCCCGGATGTACACATATCGCATACCCTACAGCTCATATTAGAATGAGAAACGACTCTATCACCAACTTTCAATTTTGTAACTTCGTCACCAGCCTCAACCACAGTACCGGCAACATCACTCCCTGAAATATGCGGAAGTGGCACCTTGACTGGATCTCCCCAAATTGCCCAAAGATCATTATAGTTGTATGCTGCGGCATCAACTTTTATCATTACTTCATTAGGTTTGATTTTGGGGGTGTCAACATCGTCTATCTTCACCACTTTCAAAGGATCTTGACTATACTCTCTAAATACTGCTGCTTTCATGAATTTTTTGAAAAGTTCTTAGACTAATATAGTTATTTGTTACAGAACTAGACAATTTACACTAAATATCACGATGACCCAGTGGTTATCGGTCGCTAATACACATTTTAGAATTTTTGTGGCCTTGCTTTTGGGAAATAATAAAACTGCTATTTACTTTTAGCAAGTTTCACAAGAATTTTAGCTCTAGCAGCTATTGAAGTTTGTAGTTGGCCGATTTTTTAAGTGAGCCGGTTATATTTTAAAAATAGAAAGTCGGTATTTCGGAATTTTCTAGTTGAATGCAAAATGTGGTATTTATCAGTGACAAAATAACGAGGGAGCGCATTTTATAGTTCTATTTTTTAAGTAAGATTTGGTATCGACATTTTCATTACTCTCATCCTTAATAATAATGCAAGTGCTATCGAGACTATTGAAAGTAGCACAGCGGTGAGGAAAATCATATTAAATGATACCAATGATGGAAATGTTTGTATAATTCCCCCGATATATAGCGGAGATTGGTGTGTTTGCATATACATTCCTGCAATAGCAGGTCCTATTGAACTTCCAACAATTCTGATAAGCATAGTTGTACCAAGGGATATCCCTATAAACTCTTTTGGTGTCGTAAGTATTATAACATTAATAGCTCCAACACTAGTTAGGGACAATCCAACAGAGAGGAGCGCAAGGTTTGCTGATATTAAAGATTCACTCGAATGGAATATCAGCAAACTAAGGAAGCTGATAGCAGTAACTATAGAACCAGCTATTATTGCCTTTAGTGATCCTAACTTCGATATTATGAAACCCGAAGTAGCTCCAAAGACTAATAGTACTACGGCAAATGGTAACTGCACATTTCCAGCTTTAATTGCATCTTCTCCAAAACCTAGAGGTTCTGGATTTCTTACTAGAATTGGTATAGTTTGAAAAACCATGAACATCGATAATCCCACAATCATAATGATTAAATTTGCAGGTAAAATGGCTTTGTTTAACATCCATTTAAAGTCAACCAATGGATATTTTGTACGTTTTTCGGTAATTATGAATAGTATAAAAGAAATTGATCCTGCTACAATATACAATACAACTTGTTCTGAAAAGTAGGAAGTGTTACCGCTAGAGTTACTACCGGCAAAGCCAGTTTCCATATAGGTAAAAGCTAATAGGAACGAAGTTACAGCTATAGCAAGCGTTATTGCACCTCTTATATCAATTCGCCTTGCAGATGATTCAGTTCTATTATTGTCGCTTACTATGGAGCAGTAAGTTCCGATTATCTGATTTGACTGTTCCTCCTGGTAAACCGGACTTTCTTCATCTACGTTAATGAACCGTCTTATTACTACCAAAAGAATAATTGCGACAGGTATTATTGTAAAGAATGTGGATTGCCATCCGTAGTTTTCAATTATAGTTCCCCCAACTAACAAGCCTATTACTGCACCGGATGCAAACATGGAAGTGATCACACCCTGACCGATGGATATTTTCTCTCTTGGGAATTGATCTCTTACTATTCCAAAAGCAATTGGAAACATTGACAATCCAACTCCTTGTATTGCCCTAGCGATTATCATGAAAAATAGATTTGTTGCAAGCCCTGCAGTTGAAACACCAACGACATAAATTACCATGATAATAAGCAGTATTTTCTTTTTTCCATAGATATCTGATAATTTACCTGCAATAGGGGTCATAACTGCACCTGATATTAGGTACGCTGTAAGTATCCAGGAGGACATACTATACGAGACATCAAAGTATTTAATTAGATCTGGAATGGCTGGTATTAACATTGTTTCTGCATACATTACCATAGTAGCGACACAACTTAGAATTGCAAGAGTTTTCCAGGCCTTGATAGGAATCCTAAGAGATGAAGAAGGTAGATTATGGTACTCAGAATAGAACATGTCTCTCCTTTTATCAACGTTATTTTTCTCTGATGACGATGATCCCATTTTTTACTGCATCACTCCTGCCATGGGGTTTATTCTCTCTTCACATTCCTGTTAGACGAGGGAATTGATATGCCGACAGAGGTAGAAGCATCACTGTTGTCACAGTCAAGATCAAAGTGCGTATTAAGATTGTTACAGATCTTTTCCAAGCAGTTGCGCATAATTGTTAGATGATTTTCAGAAATGTCCTTTACTGAAATTTCTCTTATTTTTGTTGCACACTCAATCATTTGCTCCCATATGGCGTTGGATTTGTCTGTACGATATATTCTGTTGTTTCGTCTATCGGATTTATCCGCTTGTCTTACTATGAGTCCCTCTTTTTCCATTTTATCGATAATTGGAATAATTGTTGCTGCTTCGAGTTCGAGTTTATTAGCAATTTCCTTTTGGGTAATACCGTCTTGGACGGATAGTATTACCAATACCTTCCATTGACTAAAAGATACCCCGACCTTTCCACGTAATTCAGAATCTAGGGCCTTGACAAAAACCTTGGCGGTTTTATTAACTATAAATCCGATACTGTTTCGATAATCATAGGTTCGCATTACTTATATAACCTAATTATTAGTATACTAATTATTTGTATATAAATATTTACCTACCTTTCCACCTTTCAAGAATATCTGCATTTCAATTCAAAATGGATTATAGACAAGTACCAAATGCCAGTTGAGCTCAAAAAGTAATTTTCTACCGACAAGCAGCACTCGGCCGAGGTTCATGTTTCCAACCGCTGTAGACTTATACTAAACTTAGTTTTCGACTAGCGGCAAGTTCTAGTCAAACACGATTTATTTTAAACTGTTTTTTCGGTTGTTGTAGATTAACTAGCAACTGCTTTAGTTCTTCGTCAGTTAAAGCTCTGTTCAATTTTCCTGTTGAAGCAGATGATATGAGATAATTTTCTACCGCAAGTGCAAGGTCCGGTTTAACCATCCTTATATTCATGAGTCTTTGTCTTGCGTCCTGATCCAGCAAAACCATCAATACTTTTTGTCTCATCATTGTTTCAGCTTCGCGTTTTCTTGCCTCTTCAGCGTTATTTTCTGATGGTGAAACAGACATGTTCTAATCACTATTAATTATTATCTAGCCATATCTTGCTATATCTGGCCTTGAATTCACAATTTCCTTGTAAATTTCAGTGGCTAATCTATCAACTTTTTTCATTCCTTCGTCGGAAATAGTTCTCCCTTTATTCTTTTTTGCTACATAACCGGCAGTTTCTAGTTGCTGTAGGGCCCTTCTTACTATTGCACCGCCAGCTCTCTTATGGTGAGCAACATTATAACCAATCTGTTTTTTACCGCCATATTCACTTCTAAGATTAGAGATTCCAATCGGACCGTTAATGTACACTTTCCTTAACAACGAGGCACATCGTGTGTACCACCAATCTTTATTTTGAGGAATTTTTTCAACATGACACCCTGTCTTAACGAACTGAGACCATTGAGGAACCTCAATTTTTTTATCCTTTTTCAAATTTTCTGCCAAATGAGTAATTAATACATCTGCAGGAATATCATAAGCTTTGGCCATAATATTCTATAACTTTCTTGGAAATTCCCTTATAAATCATTTTATTGAGCTAAGTGGGTTATAACAAATTTTTGACGACAAGGCGATAGATCATCCAATTTTCAATGTGTGGACGGGAATAAACCTAAGCAGAATATAAATGGTGAAATTAGCGCAAACATGAAATTAGAGGAATTTTCGATTCTTGTAGATAGTAAAGAGGTAAAGTAAAGTAATATCCTAGATTGTTAGATTCAATAAATGTGGACTTTGAAATTTCTACATTGAAATTAGCTTTCGATAGACATGATTGCATTTCGTACAAGTAATTCTAATACATTTTACCCTGGTTCTTCCGATTCTTACTCTGGAATTAATTCCAGGAACAATAAATTCCTTGCATTTTCTACAAAATAGTTGGCGTATGGAATATGGCATTCGTATTCTAACACGCATTGCAATTTTTAGAGCCATATTTGCATAAGATTGTGACAATTTTTCATTATCATTTATTTCTCTCAATGCGCTATTGATCAATATTTCTATTCTTTCGATTGCTATCATTTCTACATTCTTCTTGTTCATTAAAGCTCAATTTACCCAGAGTATAGTAGAGATATAGTTGTTCTATTCTAATATATTAAAATGCTATGAATTAAATGTCATAGTTCCTAGTTAGATAGCTGTAAGTTTGATTGTATTCTCTAGTGATTGCTGAAGCAGCATTAGAATTGGTACCTCAAATTCTTAGTAATCATCCTTCTGTAAAGAATCATTGTCAAAGAACCAGGAGACTTCCAAATGAGATTCTCTTAGACATTAGCTATCATCACAAAGCCATGGTTGAACGAAATATGGAACAATGGTGGAAACGTGGTAGACCAGATATAGTGCATTTCGATCTTATTGAAGCGCTCTCAACTCCATTATTTAAACAGAAAAAATTACAGGTTTATGTATCCACGTTTGATAACAAACTAATATTGTTAAACCAAGAACTGAGAATACCAAAAAATTATTTCAGATTCGAAAGACTGATGGTTGACATCTTTAAAAATTCAAAAAAGAAGAAAACACCGAATTTAATAGAATTGAGAGAGGATGTTGACTTTAATGATTTGATCGATAAAATTATTAGACCAGATCAAGTTCTAGGACTATCCGTTAAGGGAACACAGGCTAAAATATACGATATTTTACGGAAGCATGTAGTTGATAGTTCCAAAAAGTATTGTTTTGTGGTCGGAGGGTTTCAAAGGGGACATTTTTCAGAAACAGTAAGTCGAGCATGTGACAGTGTATATTCTATAAGCCCTTATAGCTTAGAATCTCACGTCGTAATTGCAAGGGTTCTGTATGATTGTGAAAACTATGTTTATTGAAATATAGCATCTATCATGAACGCAATGAACAAGGCAGTCAAATAGGGACTCGAGATTTTGAATAGCAGCCACGAAGTTTTCTCATTGGGCCTTACCAATAACCACAATGAAGTGACTATCATAATTATTCCTCCCACTATGGCAGTTCCAAAGTAGATCAAGCCGAATTGATTTAAGAAAAAGGGTATAATGCTAAACACAACCATTAGAAGAGTTGTGCCTGCTATGACTTGTACAGATCTTTTTTCACCAGCAACAACAGGGAGCATTGGCACCCCAGCTTTCGTATAGTCTTTTTTTACATGCAAGGCCAAACTCCAAATATGCGTTGGAATCCACAAGAAAACTAAACCAGCCATTATTAGACCTACTTCTATATTCTCTGTTGTAACTGCCACATATCCTATTAATGCAGGTACCGCGCCAGAGAATCCCCCAAGTATAATATTCGTTTGACTCTTTCTTTTCAACCATTTGCTGTATACAATAATATTATCAAAAAGACCGAATGCCATGAGTCCAAACGTCAAGTAGTTAATTGACCAAGCACAGAATAGGGATATCGATGCTAGTAGTAATCCAAAAATGAGTGCATTCTTTGGAGCAATCCTGCCAGAAGGAATTGGCCGATCTTTTGTCCTATCCATGATGGCATCTATATCTCGATCATTGTAGCCTGTTAAGGCGTCTGCTGCGGCAGATCCCGTAACTATACCTACAAGGAGATAGATCCATTGGAGCGGTGAGAGGAAGTTATCAGTCAAATAGGATGCAGTTACAGCTGAACCAAATGTGGTAAATACTAAGAGATACCAAATTTTTGGCTTAGTAAGTTCATAATAATTTTTAAGCCGATCTGTAACAGTTACTTCTTGAATCAATAATTTGTCCCCGTCAGATTTATGGTTAGAGGCAATATGAATGATCAATTATTTAAACATGAATTAGCAAGTAATTTACTATCCAGATATTTCATTGGGGCCGTGGTTTTATGAATATAGAATATGGAAAGGAAATACTGGGTTATTCACCCTATTGTAAATTTCATGACACCATTATAGAATATCAACTTTTCCAGGTCGAAAGTTACTGGCCATCATCGGCATACTCCAAAAGTTATATTCCTAAAACTATAAAAGAGGTACGATAAAACGTATGATATTCTATTTAGGTGATATGTAGGTTGGAATCAATTCAAGCAACAGCTGGTGGAATGCCAGTTTTGATTTTAAAAGAAGGAACAAAAGAGAGTAAAGGTAAAGAAGCACAACGAAATAACTTTGTAGCGGCAAAACTTATTGCAGATATGGTAAAAACATGTCTAGGTCCTAGAGGCATGGATAAAATGCTCGTAGATACACTTGGCGATGTTACAATTACAAATGATGGCGCTACTATTCTCAAAGAAATGGATGTTCAACATCCTGCAGCAAAAATGATGGTTGAGGTAGCCAAATCTGTAGATAATGAAGTAGGAGATGGTACGACATCTTCGGTTGTTTTTGCCGGTGCGTTACTGGAGAAAGCGGAGGAGTTGGTAAATAAGGACGTACATCCATCAGTTATTGTAGATGGTTATACCGCAGCTGCGGAAAAAGCTCTTGAATTTTTAGAAAAAATAGGCATTAAAATAGATGTTAACGACAAAAATGTCTTGACAAACGTTGCAAGGACGAGCATGTATTCAAAACTTGTATCTGATGATAGTCCTACTTTAGCTAAAATGGTAGTTGATGCAGCAAAGCAGGTTGCCGAAAGCGTCAATGACGGCAAGAAATTAAGAGTAGATTTGGATAATATAAAAGTAGAAAAGAAACCAGGAAATTCTATAAGAGATAGTAAATTAGTCAAGGGAATAGTTCTGGATAAGGAAGTTGTTCATGCTGGTATGCCAAAAAAGATAGAAAAGGCAAAAATTGCTCTTATAAATTCGGCTCTGGAAATAGAGAAAACTGAGATGAGTGCTGAGATTAGAATTAACGATCCTCAACAAATGCAAATGTTCCTTGAAGAAGAAAATAGGATGTTAAAAGCAATGGTTGATAAGATTAAAGAAGTGGGCGCGAACGTTGCATTGTGTCAAAAGGGTATTGATGATTTGGCACAACATTATTTGGCTAAAGCAGACATACTAGCTGTTAGACGAGTCAAAGAAAGTGATATGTCGAAGCTATCCAAAGCAACGGGGGCAAGAATTGTAAATAATTTGGATGATTTTACTTCTAAAGATTTAGGTTCAGCTGATCTTGTAGAGGAGAGAAAAGTTGAAACAGATAAGTGGGTCTTCATAGAGGGTTGCAAGAATCCAAAAGCCGTTTCAATTTTAGTTAGAGGCGGATCTCAAAGAGTTGTTGACGAAGCTGATAGATCAATACACGATGCATTAATGGTAGTAAAGGATGTATTAGAAAATCCAGTTGCAGTTGCAGGGGGAGGAGCACCTGAAGCCTTTGTCGCCAATGAATTGCGCCAATGGTCTAGTAATATGGAAGGCCGGGCTCAGTTGGCAGTTCAAAAATTTGCCGATGCTTTAGATACCATTCCTCTATCATTAGCAGTTAATGCAGGCATGGATCCAATTGATACCATGACCACACTTAGAGCCAAACAGAGTAAGGGTTCAAAATGGACAGGGATAGACGTTACTAATACTGTTGTTACCGATATGCACAAACAGAACGTCTTAGAACCTCTAGCAGTTAAACAACAAATAATAAAATCCGCAACTGAAGCCGCGAACATGATCCTGAGAATTGACGATGTAATAGCTTCAAGTAAATCCAAAATGCCTGCTGGTCCACCTGGAGGCATGGGAGGCATGGGAGGCATGGGAGGCATGGGCGGCATGGATATGGAATAACTTCATTTTTATTTCATATCAGATACTTACAAAACGCATAAAGTAACGTCTACCTTTTGAATATTGAAACTTTTAAATAAAATTGTAGATCTCCAATTTTAGCCAATGTTCGAAAAACTAAAACAGCTTAATTTCGAAGGTAATGTAGTTGTACTTCCTGATTTTTTTTTAGACAGGTTTATTA
>DATEFQ010000070.1:0-5314 GCA_035280585.1 Nitrososphaeraceae archaeon | reverse complement strand
CAATTCCAGCAGCTTGACCAGCCCGCTGAAACCCTTCACCCCTTGCCCTCGCGACCCTGGCCATTCCTAAACCGGTGTTCCGAGACTCTGCACTAACGATTTCTCCGGCGGCAGGGTATCTTCCCTGTGGCTGAAATCTGGTTGATAGCACATTAACATACACTTTTTTTATAACCTCTGGCCTATATGGAGTATCAAAAACAGATGGAAGTTCTAATGATTCAAGTTGTTTGCCACCGAGATCTTTGAGACTAACTTTCATTTGACAAATACCTCCAAAACTTTAGGTTCTGCTATCTTCTTACCAATAGGTCTGATTGGAAATCTCATTTTGACCAATCTTTTCGGAACTCCTGGAACTGAGCCTTTGACTATGATATAGTCATTTTTGATAGTGCCAAAGTGTTCAAATCCACCTTCGGGATTAATCTTAAAATCTTTATCTTTTTCAGAATTTGAAATAATTAGTATTCTTTTGTTATATTCAGTCCTTTGATGAAATCCTCTTTGTCCCTGTCTTGGAACTGTATACGTGACTACTGCTGGAGAAATTGGTCCTAGAGTTCCAAGTGCCCGTACGCTCTTTCTTGATTTATGTTGTTTTTTCTTAACTCCAAATCTAGTAATTGGTCCTTCAACGCCTTTTCCTCTAGTTATAGCGGAAATGTCGATGAACTGGCCCTTTTCAAATACGTCAGAAATGTTTACCTGTTTTCCAAAATTGCTTACAACATAGTCAATTTTTGATTTTGTATCCTTTCCACCAATAGGCACTTCCCACACGTATGGCTTCTTTTGAGATAGAGAGGCGCTAGTTGGATAGGACGATACTATAGCAACTACATGTTTGATTTTATCAATTTGTGTGTTAATATCTTCTAATTTGCCTTCCTTATACTTGAAAGACGACTTCTTTGAGAGATATTTGTCATTGTCTTTTGCAAAAGCGTCAAAGATGGCATTTTTTCCAATTGAAGTTTCTGCATATGCTCTTAATCCAATTATTTTCAATGCTGGTGTAACAATTAAAGTAGATGAACTCATTAAATTCTTGCCGAAGTTTGGAGTTTTTTCTCTGTCATCCACAGATAATACATTTAAACTAGTAACTTTAAACCCAGCAAATCCTAATAAAGACGATTTTTCTAGTTTAGGATCCGGCCACGTCCTAACCCTGGATTCGAGACTTCGTGCACGCACTCTCGGGTAGAATGCCATACTTCCACGTCTAGGCGCACTATATTTTCGATGACCCATGATTAATCCGTTTTTTGTAATCCCTTTAATAAATTAATAACCTTAAAACATAAGCAAATTGTGATAATCAATTTTCACAAAATATGAATAAATTTGTTCAAATGCTGTGTGTACTATCCAAATAATTATTAATTATTGACAATGTACCTAGTATCGCTTCCTCCAATCTCACTGTTTGTGTGCCTTGTTTAGGGAACATGTTAAAAAAATAATCTTTATTTGTAATCCTTTTGCTTTCACTCTCAAGTATTCTCCTCAAACCAAATTTTGGCCCGCCAAAAACTATCAGCAGGTTTTTTGAAATTTTTACTCTGCTCATAAAATTTTCTACGTGTTTTGTAAATTGCTCACCTTCTACGGAAGTCATCATTACTAGATATTTTGTATTTTCTATCAGCGTCGATAAAGAATCTGCAAATTGAACATCATAGCCCCAGTATCCATCAATTTCATTTTTTGAGATGTCTTGGGCAAACAGGGAGTCATCTTTAACGGAAATTTTTACCAAAACTTTTTTGCCTATTTGGGTTCCGTTATATCTAATGGGCTCTCCAAGACCCACGTCTGCATATAATGTATCATTTTGCTTTACAACAACCCCGAATCGTATTTCAATACCTTTGATATCCTTAACGTCAATCGGTCCCTTGTGATGAGGTGACTTTATGGGCGGTAAAGTTCCACTATGTTTTAGAATCCACATCTTGGGATAGATTTTCTTTCTAAGATATGGTGGGGTATCAAGATATTCAAGTATTGTTTTCAATATTTTTCTATCAATGTTTTCAGCTTTTGCGCTCCTATCATGATATATTATGATTTTATTAATACGGAAGATCGAGCAGGAACGCGAAATTTGGGAGATTTTGTAACTTTTGTCGAGAATTGTTTGAGATTCTATCAAACAACTGTCAGGGATTGCTATAGACAGGTTAGTCAAAAGTGGTCTGTAGACATTTTATTCAGATAATAATTTTTCTACTGTTCTTGCCATGGTACCTGTCGAACCAAATGTCGTTTCGCGGAGTATGCCTTTTCTATCAATGAAAATCGTTGACGGCGTACCTCTCAATGAATATTCTTCAAAAGTCAAAGGACTGAAAGGTTTTGTCTCCAAATATGAAGTCACCTGTGAAATAATCTGTTGCTTGTCCTTCTCATGATACAAATCAAAATCACTTACATTAGCATTAACAAATTCCATAATTCTCTTGTTCTCTAATGGTATCTTTTCTCTTACAAGGTTATCCATTCCTACAGGAAAAGGAATTTTGTAAGACAACTTTCCTTCGTTTAGTAACTTGCTTTGGAAAGTAAGAGTAGTAAGAGTTTCCCCTATGACTTCGTTATTCCGTAATAGTAACCTTAGATTCTCTACTGTATTCTTATCAAAATCTTCAAATGCTGTAGCAAGGCCCAAAATTACTGCTCCTTTTTTGCCATACTTTTCATACGTATCTATCGCTTCAGGTATTCCATAAATAAAACAACCTGGGCAATTTACCTGGAAAACTTCGACTACTATTACTTTGCCTTTGTTCTCATTCAAACTAATTGGACCTCCTTGAACCCACTCGCTAACGTTTAACTCGGGAGCAGGGGAGCCTGTTATAACAGTCACAAAATCAACAATATTTCTTGAATATTTAAACCAATAATGCCAAAGTCAAAGTCCAAAAATAAAATCTATTGAGGAGATCTTTTGCTGGCATTTTCCTTCGATTTTGAAGCGTATATTTCAATGTCATTATTTTCGACTCTTTTCAATCTCTTTGTCTTAGCATCAATTTGCGCCATCTTTATATGTCTAGTCCCAGTTTTTTCCTCACTAACCAAGTAAATTGATTCCAATGCAAGGCTACTTGCCTCATCCATGCTAATTCCAGCATGAAAGTTCTTTTCCAAGAATTCATTTACTTGATCACTTCCGTTCCCAATTGCAACTGCATCGTATCCAATGTAAGTGCCACTGGGGTCAGTTTGGTAAAGTGAAGAGCCGTTTTTATCGACACCGGCAAGGATTAATGCAACACCATAAGGCCTCACTCCAGCATACTGAGTGAATTGTTGTGCCATATCAGCTAAGTTTTTTGCAACACCCTCGACATCCACGGGCTCGTCGTAAATTAGCCTGTTGCTTTGCGCAAAAAACCTTGCATGATCAACCTGTGTTCTTGCATCAGGAATATACCCAGCCGCTGCTACACCGATGTGATCATCTATTTGAAATATCTTTTGGGTTATATCAGAAACTTGTAACTTCCTAGCTTTCTCTTCTACAGCTAATACGACACCATCTTTACTCTTGATTCCTACTGCTAGAGTTCCTCTTCTTACCGTTTCTATAGCGTACTCTACTTGGTACAATCTCCCGTCTGGTGAAAACACCGTTATTGCTCTATCATAACCAGCTGCTGCAGGTAACAAATCAGCTCTAACTTGTTTGGTTTCTTTAATTTAAGTTTACCTTAGTTAAATGCTTTAAATTGTAGAGCCATTTATTGAAAATAGTACTTTCTTTGGAAGAAGAGATAACGTTTCATGGTCATAAGAATATCCTTTCATTACACTCTAGAACAATTGAAATAACCAAAGATTCAGAATTAACCAAAAACGGCGATTGTATTGTTGGAGTTTCGGCCAATAAGGCATGTGAGGATCTACATCCTGCGCTTAGGCAAAAATTAAGAACAAGTGGAACTGTCGTAAAAATATGGATTATTGTAGAACCTTATGAATTTAATATTTTGGGACTAGGCAACAATCATCTTCAGGTTACACACAAACACGATATAGTATTGAGAAAATCAAATTACGTTGACTCTAGAACGCTGATCGTTTCATGTGATAAATCAGCAATCGACATTCCGAGATATCTTATTAAGGCTTTAACTGATCCTGGAACAAAAGGATTATTGAGAGTCAAGATAGAATAGAACGCTTTTCAATTACGTGATTAAAATAATACGATAGCATTGCGCAAATCAACTGTTTGATATCTTATCATAAACATAGGAATATTTTTTCAAGAGTTCATTTACTACTTCCGAAGGCAATTCAGGGGGTAACACCTTCTTTCTATCCCTAGCTGCGTGTTTGAGTTTTTCTTTGAAGCCAACTTTGATTAGCCAGTCTCTAAGATATTGTTTATCATAGCTAACTTGTACCTCGCCTACCTTGTATGACTCTATGCTCCACATCCTAAATTCATCAGGACCTAATGAGTCAGCTAAGATAATTTCCTTTGTTATTGGATCCCTTCCAAACTCAAATTTTACGTCTGCCATTATAAATCCTGCATTATTTGACTTCTCCGACATTTGGTTGTAGAGTCTAATTGACGTATCTTTAACATAGCGTAATTCTTTTTTTGTCAAGATTTTATCTCCCAAAATTTGATTCTCAGAAATAGGTTTATCATGAATTTTTGATTTTGTTGTCGGATCAAATATTGGCTCCTCTAGTTTAGACGCAAGCTTCAATTTTGGGCCTAAATCTGAGAGTTTAGGTGCTGAAATGTAGCGTTCATATAAACTTCCATAAAGATATCCTCTAACCACACACTCAAGTGGGATCATATTGAGCTTCTTTACAACCATCTTGTCCTTTGCATCTAATCGAACCATGTGATTATTAAAATCCAACTGGTGAAACCAGAATTCGGCAAATTTGCATAGAATTTCCCCCTTTCCTTTTATGTCTGTAATCATCGGTACATCAAAAGCTGAAACTCTATCTGTAAAATGAAAAAGTAAGAATTTTGTGTCTAATTCATATACATCCTTTACTTTACCACTGTGAATAAATTTCATCATTCATGATCTGGATAACTGCTATTTATCATATCATGTTACATTCCTATTTCATATCTTGCAATCCATATTCACTCCATTTTTTTGTTACTAAATTAAACGTACTTTCATCAACTAGCGCTTCTTCTTGGATGGGTCTTTGATACCCCTCTTCTATGGTTTTTTTAGTTGCGTCTATCCCCATTTTTGATCCTAAATTCAAGAATGGAGATGCGGGGTCTAAAGTATCTGTCGGCGTGTTTTCA
>DATEFQ010000069.1:0-13407 GCA_035280585.1 Nitrososphaeraceae archaeon | reverse complement strand
TTATTTCTATATATGGTCATACAATTTCTCTGATCGGAAACTATGAAGAAACAAAGCTAGCTCTTGATGCAATAATGTTATTAATCAATGGAAGATCTCATAAGACAGTTTACGAAATGCTCTATCAAGCAAAGAGAAAATCAAAAATTGAAAAATTACAATTATGGGAAAAATGATAGACAGTGTTTAACAGTCGTTACTACAATAAGACTGTACTCACTGGTATATTATCCTAGTTCACAATCTTAAGCAAGTTGTTTTATTTGAAATTTGGGATAAATAGCTTTCGATTAGCCCAGATTTGTAATACGATACAAAATTTGATTAATCAAAGAATCGATAGACACATGTTACTTATTATAAGAACATAACTATTGTAACCTTGAAACGATAATCCAGACAATAAATTTGTTGATTCATATTGGATGTTGTAATGAAAAAGCCGCTGGCTGGGTCTTATTTATTGATCTTTCCACCTAGTGAAAAGCTCGTGTTTTATTTTTAGTTGATCAAGAATTTTGCCAACCAAATGATCTATAATTTCATCGATAGTGGATGGTTTATGATAGAATCCAGGCATGGCTGGAAGTATGATCGCCCCGGCATCTTGTAACTTGATCATATTTTCAAGATGAATTCTCGAAAGAGGTGTTTCTCTTGGAACTAGAATTAATGTACGCGATTCTTTTAAGGTAACAGATGCAGCACGAGAAATGAGAGTATCATCATAACCATTTGCAATGCTGGATAGGGATTTCATGCTACATGGTACTATAACCATACCGTCATGGAGGAATGACCCGCTTGAAACGGCGGCGTCTAGCTTAAAATTATCGTAATTAATAGAGGACAGAGATTTTACATACTCTAAAGTTTTATTTGTTTCAGTTTCTATATTTCTTTTTGCCCACTCACTGATAATGAGATATGTCTGTATATTAATGGAGTGTAGTACCTCTAAAAGTCGTATTCCATAAATAACACCAGACGCTCCAGAAAAGCCAACAACAATTTTGTCATATTTTGTTTCAGACTTCAATATTCAAAATATTGTTGAACACTTATTTATTGTTGATATTGATTGAACAGCATGCTAACGGTATTTGGAACCATTGCATTAGATACTACACGAACACCATTTCATACAGTTGAAAGAACGTTAGGAGGTACTGCTACATTTGCATCAATTTCGGCGTCAAAATACGTGCCAACATCCATAGTGGCGATAGTAGGAAATGATTTTCCTGTATCGTTTCTGGAGGTCTTAAGAAGTCGTCTTGATATCAGAGGTTTAACAATCAGTCAAACTGAAAAAACTTTTCATTATGATTCTTCCTTCGACCACGATCTTTCACAAAGGACCACTAATAAAACTGAGCTAAATGTCATATCAAATTACCAATCGACAATACCAGAAGAATATGTGGATTCAGAATATGTTTATCTAGCAAATAATGACCCGGTGCAAAATATGAGTGTATTAGCACTATTTTCCGGACCAAAGATGATAATTTGCGATACAATGGATTTTTGGATTATGAATAAAAGAGAGGAGGTGATGAGGATGATAAGTAAAGTTGATGGCATAATTATAAATGAATCAGAAGTCAAATTGCTGTTTAAGGAGAGCAATATTTTCAATTGCGCGCGCTTGTTAGTATCAAAAGGTCCTGCGTTTGCTGTAATTAATAAAGCAGAAAATGGGTCGCTGCTTTTCTATAATAATGAATTTTTCCCGCTGCCAGCTTATCCGACTGAAATCATTAAGGATCCTACCGGAGCTGGTGATTCTTTTGGTGGAGCTTTTATTGGGTTTTTGTCGCAAAATGAAAATGTGGATTCAAAAACATTGAAAAATGCCGTATTACATGGAAACATTATGGGCTCATTTGCAATTGAGGATTATGGCGTTCAAAAGATTGTTAATATTAATGCTGATGATATCAAAAAAAGACATGAAAAATATAAAGAATTATTCTTATTCTGACACATCTTTCTATCTTGCTAGTTACAAGAATTCATTTACATTATTTTACACAAGGTTTCATTGAATAGTTGAGAACGATGTCAATCTTAAAATATAAAAAATGACTTTGCACAAATTTGACAAAATTAGGGAATCCCTTATATCATTAATTAATTTATCGGAAATTGAAGCCCAATGTTTCCTATTTCTGATTCTTAATGGAAAAACGCCACTTCACAACATATCGACTGCTCTTAATCTTTCCCTTGAAATGACGAGTAATACATTAAATGGTCTAATTGAGAAAGGATTGATTTTGGAATTGATGAGAGAGTATCAATCGTTTCACCCTAAATTTTCAATCATCAATGCATATCGCCTTCATTGTCAAAGAACAGGCATTGAATTCAAAAAGAACACCCATATTGATAATTTGGCTAGCGTGTTAGAAAAAGTACACGATTCTGCAAGCACTAAATAGGGCAATTAGATTCCATAATTTGTCTAATGTCATCCATCCCAGAAAACAAGGTGGTCTATTTTGGAGTGATTAACATTAATGAAAATAATAGGACAATAGGAGCCGTTGATATTTGGAGAAATGTCATAGATAAGAAATTATATTGTGAAGAAAAACGATTGGGGATTTTAGAAATAGTAGACTACATCGGGATGCCTTCCATTCCGGATGATCAAGAATGGGCTGTAGCCGTAAATAGGAATAGGGTGGGCAAGGATAGGTGGAAATTATTAGGAGTAATAAAGGATGGAACATTATCGTTCTTAGATACTGACGACGAAACATCGGTTGAAGTTCAGGTCTCAGGTTACAAGATAGTAGATGACAATTGGTGGAGTTTTTTAGTCTCTAAGAATGTAAATAGAAGTATTGAAATTACAAATGAGGCAAGCCCAATGTGATACCTGACTCATATCCTTCTGATGAACCGGAGATATACGTAGAAAATGCCCAGGGCGGTGAGTATGCTAGTAAACTGAGAGGGTACTTTGTTATTAAAGATACGAAATTAAATTTCAATGCGATTGCCTTTGGAAGAATAGGTGGTCATAATATAAGTCTCAACTTGACAAAAAAAACTTTGTCCAAATTGAAAGAACTCGGTTATGATACTGAGAATTTCCAACTAGTCCTCCAACGAAAACTCGTAGAGGGAGAAGTAAACCTCATAGATCCTAAAACAAAAAAACAAATCAAACCATAGAATCCTGTAATGCTGTCTTGCATTTGCATTTATTTCTAGATTCTGGTATGTTTGGTATGAATTTTGCAAGAAGGTCTTTTATTTTATTGGCGTTTTTTGTGAGAACCTCAAGGATATCTTTAGAGGAAACCGGATTTTCATACCAGACATCGAAGTCAGTAACCGTTGCGATCGAAACGTAACATATTTCCATTTCTCGTGCAAGTACGCATTCTGGGATAAGTGTCATGCCAATAATATCCCCTTGTAAAATATCTTTAAAATATTTTGACTCAGCCTTTGTTGAAAAACGAGGACCTTCAATGCAAATATAGGTAGATTGTTCATGGACATCATAATCTAGCTTTTTACCCACCTTCGCGAAAATGTCTCTTAATTCATCACAAAAAGGATCGGCGCATGACACGTGGCATACTTGCCCTTCATCATAAAACGTATAGTCTCTTTGTTTAGTAATATCTATAAATTGATCCGGTAAAACAATATCTCCAGGCTTATAGATATCACGTAGACTTCCTACTGCTGATGGGGCTATGATCCTTGTTACACCTAATGAATGAAGAGCCCAAATATTGGCTCTACTATTGACCTTGTGTGGAGGTATGGTATGTCCTTCACCATGACGTGGAATGAATGCAACTGATCTGCCTTCATAATCTCCGATTGTTATCAAATCAGAAGTGCTACCATATGGAGTAAAGATCTTGATTGATTTTGAATTATGAAGCAATTCAGCGTTATAGATCCCAGTTCCCCCTATAATGCCGATTTCAGAATGGTATTTTTGCAAATGTCAGTCATACTCCAAAATGCACTTAACTGCATATCCATGTTTTTTTAGGGTATCCATGCCATCCAAATAGTTTAAGCAAATGATAAAGGCGAATCCAACAACTATGCCACCCAATTTTTCCACGAGCGAAGCGGCTGCGACTGCAGTGCCTCCTGTTGCAAGCAAGTCATCTACAATTAGAATTTTCTCTCCAACAAGAATCGCATCATTTTGGACTTCCATGGTTCTAGTACCGTATTCGATACTATAGGATTGTTTGATTGTAGGGCCTGGCAATTTTCCTTCTTTTCTAATTAGAACTAATCCCTTATTCAGGCTCTTCGCAAGAAGCGACCCAGGTATAAATCCACGCGATTCGATTGCAGCGATTTTGTTTAATTGAACATTGACACACATATGTGATAATTTTTCATCGAGATAACTTAATGAATCTGCAGTTAAAAGAAGCGGATTTATGTCTTTAAACTTAATTCCCTTTATAGGAAAATCATTCCAAATTCTAACTTGATCTTTAAACTGAATATTATCCATTATCGATTGTTTTTCATATCCTATGCTGCTACATAATTAACGTTGCGATAGAATATGCATTTAGAATAATAAAACCGATTCAAGCAATCGTGTCTATTTATAATAGATCAGGAGTTAGAAATTAAGTTGTGTTTAATCCGAATATTCTATCAAAGTATTCCGAATGCTCATTCACTATTTGAGAAGATTCACCTTCATCAATTCCTGCGAGATCTTTGGCTAATTTTTTCTTGTATCCTAATTGCATTTGTCTGGCAATTTGAATCCTCTGTGCTTGTGGTGATCCTGCACCATGCATTGATTCTGTAAGATATCCAACTGCGTTACGTCCCAGCGTCATATTCTCGATGAGTCTTAAAATTCTCACCCTATTTTCTGTAGAAACCCCTTTTCTACCCCTTAGGTATTTTTCAAGAAGTGGTCCTGTATTAGGACTACGAAAGTCCTTTTCAGAGGGCATAGTAACCATTAAACCTCCGGCAATATCTTGGGCAAGTCTGCCAATTTCATATGGAAATCTTGTTACATTGTGTTTACAAACATTTGCCAGCATGTCGTCATTTTGATAATTGCCTGATAATGTTTTATGTGCTTGATATGACGATGCTATTCCGGCACCGAAAATAGTTTCGTTGAGATGAGTCATCTCAACGAGTTTATCTTTGATATGCGACGCATTGGAAATTCCATTATAATCAGCAATTGAGGCAGCAGCACCAATCAGGACATCGCCTAGTCCAGTCTTGCAAACATAACTACGTCTATGATAACAAGTAAACCTCTCAACTAACATAGAAGCAAACTCGTACTCCCCATCCATAAAGATTAAATCATTTGGAATGAAGGCATTATCAAAAATTATCATTGCTTCTTGTCCTGAAAACTTAGAATTTCCCGCATCCAAGTCCCCACTCTCCATACTACGAGTATCGCAGGACTGTCTTCCATAGATATAAGTAATTCCCTCTGCATCTGCGGGAATAGCTCCTACAATTGCGTATTGTTTATCCTCATCCCTTAGTCTCATAGTAGGCATCACCAGTATCCAGTGTGAATTGATGCATCCAGTTTGATGAGCCTTTGCACCAGAAATGTAAATACCATTTTGATCTCTCTTTGAAATATGAACAAATAGATCTGGATCTTCTTGTTGTGAAGGACTTAGGCTTCGATCACCTTTAACATCTGTCATCGCTCCACCAATTACTAGATTGTCATCTTGCATTTTCTTTACAAATGTTTTAAAGCGTTCATGATATGCAGTACCAAATTTTTTATCAATTTCAAATGTTGTTGAATACAGTGAATTCAGTGCATCCATTCCTACACATCTTTGAAAACAGGTCCCTGTAAGTTGGCCCAGTTTTCTCTGCATTCTGTTTTGATTTACCAGATCTTCAGCACTTTCGGCAATGTGTAAAAATCGGTTTACTTCATTACCCGTAAGTGAGGATCGTGCAGACGCCAATTCGGGAGAAGTAGACGCAACATTATAAGTCTCAGCTACTGCATTAATTGAAGGCCTGATCATAGGATGATCAACGGGCTCTTTCACCAGTTCGCCAAAAAGGTAAACCTTTATTTTGCGGCCTCTCAAGCTTTGAATATACTCTTCGCCTGTCCTAATTGGCATAATAATTAGAATTCACCTTGATAATATTTATATATTCTCAAACCGCCCAATTTTTTGCTAAATTTAAGAAAGTCTATTTTTTAGCTCCTAAAGTCCTGTTCTTGAGCCTCATGTGTTTTCCATGGCACTTTCTGCATCTAGAGGCAAGTATAGGATTTTTACCGCCACAATCAAAACATATTTTATAAAATAACCTTCTCTGTTGTGCAATTTGTTTCTTATTAGCATCAGTTATTGGCATTCATATATGGTTTTTTTCTCCTAAATTTTTGTTTTTCGAAATTTGAGGCTTAGTCTGCACTTTACAATTCCTTAGAAATTTTTCCGGTAAAGAAAATAATGTTCAATAATTAACATTAGTCGTCACCTCATTCCTAGCAATACCTTTGTATATTTAGAATCAGTGAGCTTGTACACCTAGATTGTCGTCTGCAAATTGAAAATTATTTTGATCTCGAAAATCATGATGAAAAGCTTATCTGCAATGACCTACCTAATAATAGTATGTCTTCTGAGCAGTCAAGTAAAACTGCTAAAGGGATAAGTACATGGAAATGTGAAATTTGTGGAAAAATGTTTGATAATGCAGATGTGTTAAATTATCACAAACTTCTTGAACACAGTGAACATAAAAGGCCACCGATAGGAATTGGGTAAAAATATGAGTTTATTTTCAAACAATTTACTCCATCCACTTTCAAATGGTGTTACTGGGCTTAAGATTTACGAAAGATGGCAAAATTAGGCTGTACTAATTTATTTTTATGAATTTAGACCATCTTTACCAAATGGAGTAATTTAAAAACTCCTCTTTTTCTTCCAATGTCTGACAATTTTTATTACTGCCCAGGCTTCTATATTACAAATGTTCGGCAAAGCTAAATGTAAAATATGTAGTCAGAATGTTAGATTTGCGCTCAGACACCTAAGACAAAGGCATCCTGAAATTTTAAACGATCAGGATATTGTGAAGTTAAGAATGGAAAATGTTATGAAAAGATACTTTATCTTGCAATAAGCCAACTTGTACATAAAGATATTACATTATGACAACAAGCATAGATCTGAAAAGGAGTCGTAAAGAAAATATGAATTGGAAAAAGCATTTAAACTACAAGTTAATGTGAGGAGTAATTCTTAATTTATGAAAATAGAAAGTGCGTTAAGGGATGAATATAGAAAATTAGCCAAAGACCAAGGCTACAGAAGTAGGTCTTCGTATAAGCTACTAGAACTTATTAAGAAATACAACGTAGTGAAAGTGAACGACTCGATTTTAGATATTGGATGTGCTCCGGGAGGATGGCTCCAAGTCTCAAAGAAATATTCTGGTGTGAATGGACAAGTTGTCGGTATTGATAAAAGCCCAGTCATACCGCTTGCTGGAATTTCAGTAATTCAAGTTGACATAGAGGATTCAAATGTTTTGCAAATTATTAAGCAAAGATTTCCAATTTTATATGATGTAGTATTATCCGATTTATCACCTAATGTTAGTGGAATTTGGCATTATGATCACGAGAGACAAATATCACTTACATTACTTGCGTTAGACATTTCAACAAAGGTATTGAAAGTTGGTGGCAATGCGATATTCAAAATCTTTGAGGGGGAATTTTCAGGAAATGTAAAACAAACTGCGTGCAGAGTGTTTAAGAACGTGACAACAAACAAACCAAAGGCGAGCAGACAGAAAAGTAGCGAATTTTATCTTGTTTGTTCGTCATTTTGTGGGACTATTAATAACCCTTGATATACCAAAAACTACAATCAGTCATAAAATTAAAGCGATAACTAGAGCGATTCACCGACACCAGGGGTTTCTCTCTCAAGTTTAGCAATTTTCTTTGCTAAATTCTCCATAGTACCGGGAATATGACATTTACACATACAATCCAGACATTCAAGATGCCTATTATTTTTGCAATCACTTGAAATGGACGTTGTGCTCATCAATATTGAGGATGCAAGACTGAATATTATAGTGTTTCCTAGGATATCCCTAGAATTTTGGAATTTTTTTTACAATACAATCCACTACTTAAAACTTTAGAAAGATTCTATTTAATAAATAACATGTAACTTCCTACCTTATTCTTTAAATTTAATGGAATGTATTTCAAGTGAACCATGAAAAACTATGATTTGAGATCTATTTGGATTTGTAAAGAATGTAGTTCTACTTTTTCATTTCGTTCTGATGTTGAAGAACATGTTAACAAATTGGGACATAGCAAGATAAATGAGTACGACATGATGTCAGGAAAGTTATTAAGCGAGGAATAATACGTCAAAATTACATTTTTTCATAAATTTCGATTCAGGAACCTAATTAATAGTTAATATAAAGAAAAAATTGAGTAGATTCTGAGCCGGGGTCGCCTAGCCTGGTAGGGCGCAAGCCTGGAACCTTCCATGTACCGAAAGCTTGTGACCTGTGAAGGTCTCGAGGGTTCAAATCCCTCTCCCGGCGCACTATATAATAAATTCACATCCAAACCGACTTTAATTATTGAATGCGGTGCCTTGTATCAATAACTGTGACAATAATTCCTCAAAAAAAAAGTACTGCTTAAATTAGTGCTCATTCTACTAGTTTTAGATAAGAGATGTACTATAAGATTATCAACGGTAAAAAAATAGTTGTTGCTTTAATTGCACTTGTAGCGGTTGCACTATCTCCATCACTTGTTCATAGTGCAATGGCAAAGAACATAGTAGGCACTAATGGTGATGATGATATTCCAGGTACTAATAAGGATGATAGCATCTGGGGACAGAAAGGTGATGATACCATCTGGGGAAAGGATGGACACGATAATCTGTATGGAGAAGAAGGAGAAGACAACATCAATGGAAATTCTGGTGATGATTACATATTGGGAGGAGATGATGAAGACATAATTCAAGGGAATGGTGGCGATGATACCATCTATGGCGGAAAGAATTCTGATGTGATTCAAGGTAATAGTGGAGATGATGACATAACAGGTGGAAAAGGAAATGATATACTGGAAGGAAACAAGGGCAATGACTTTATTTATGGAAGTAAAGGGGCTGATTGGATGGCAGGAAATAAAGGAAATGATTGGCTATATGGAGAAGAAGGTGATGACAAACTAAAAGGTTATGCAGGTAAAGACAACTTAGCTGGAGGAAGTGGAGATGATAGGTTATCAGGTGGAAAGGGCAATGATAAACTCGATGGCGGATCTGGTGATGACGTACTCAAAGGAGGCTCAGGAGCCGATAAATTTGACTGTGGAAGCGGACATGATATTATCTTAGATTTTCATCCATCAGAAGGTGACACCAAGAAATCAAACTGCTAAGATTTTTAAATATTTTTTAGTGATCGTATTTTTTTATTGGTCACAAAATTTCCTTTATAACACTATTTCTATCTCCTTATTCAATTCTTGTGTAGATACACTCTAGTGAATTAATATATTTTCCAAATCCATAAATCTTATTAGCATTGTTTAAATTATCGTTAACATGTTAAATGGTTGTCTCGAAATGAAGTTGCTAAAATACAGTTTTGTAAGTTTATTGATACTAGTGTCAGCAGTGGTTATCATGCATCCAACAACAAATCAGGTTTTTGGTCAAGGTGCAAATTCAACAAATTCAAATGTAACAGAAGTGCCATCATTTGATGGATCTAAACCTCTTTTTGTTCCAAAATCTGAAGATGGAGCAGCCCCACCACCACCGCCGTCTGACGCAGTGAAAGTACAAGATTTACCAAAAGAAAAACCAATTAAGGATCCTGATAGCGATCCACTCTCGATTACCAATAGAACCGAAATATTACAGATACTCCCAGCAAACGCTACAAAGATTATAAAACATGTTGACGAAGATCTGAAAAATAGTACAGGAGTAGGACTTGCCCCGGCTGATTTATTAGAAAAAATAACAACTGAGAAATCCAATGATAATAAGTCAATTCTTCAAATTGCATCCCCACAAGATATTAAGAAAATTGAAACAGAGGATTCAGCTATAGCTAATGCCACAGGTGGAAAAGAGGATGAAGACGAGCCAGTTACAAATGCAACTAATACCAACGCTACTAATGCTACTAATGCTACTAGTGGAGAAACACCATCTCAGCTAAGAGAAAACCAAAAGCAGGCTGAAGGTGAGAAAGAACAGGCCAAGACAGGTGCAGAAGAACAAGCTCTAGCAGGAACACCAGAAGCGAGTAACGTGACAAATGCTACTAGTGGAGAAGATCAATCTAAGAAAGGAGAAGAATCCAACACGATAGTGGTAGGAAAACAACAAAAATCTGAAAGTGGAGAAGAACAATCCAATACAGTAGTGGTAGGAAAAAAACATAAATCTGAAGGTGGAGAAGAACAGGCCAAGACAGGAGTAGAAACAACTACAAATGCAACCAATACTTCAACCGAACAACCGCCCAATGAGATCGTGAATAAAGATAACGTTACTGACCTCCTTAACGGAACTAACTCAAGAAATCAAGGATAATTCTAAAGACAAAGGCTAAGACGAATTATCCGTCATCCAATATCTCAGGATCCGAAATCATGCAAAAACTTAAAACTAAAAAATTAGACTGAACTGGCTAAATTTTTTAGCTTTTCATTCCAGGTTTTTAGTTGTCTTCCAGGCACGTGGATAAGTATTAGGTTTCATTATCAATCTTTGAAGATTGAATGCGATTCCCTTATCATTTTGTTTGATCTCCTCTGCACTCATAATCGCCTCACCGAGTGCAATAATTTCACCTTTTAATGTGTAGATTACAACTTTGTCCCCTATCTTTAAAGTCTTATCAATAGCCACGATTCCAGGAATTGCCACTTGTGCGCCGTGACAAAGTGCATCTACCGCAGAATCTTTTACTGCTACAGAGGCAACCCCTTCAAGTGCCATTTCAATTGGTTTAATAATAGATCGAATTTTTTCCTCCTCTTTTGACTCTTTATATGTCTCCATAGCGTCAACCAAATCATGCAACCTAACTAACTTATCACCAGTTTCCGAAAAGACGCTTACTCTTGTTCTCCTCAATTCAAACATCGTAGCTCCTGTGCCGAGTATCTCGCCTATATCATAAACAAGTTTACGAATATATGTTCCTGCCTCACATAACACGCGAATAAGCAGTAAGTTATCAGCGCTCTCTAGTCTTTGTAGTTCGTATATCTTTCGAACGCGAGTAGCTCTCTTTACAGATGATCTCTGAGGAGGTCTCTGATAAATTTCTCCAGTAAACTCGCGAAATACGGCTTCAATTTGATCTAGATCTTTTTGTTGATGAATCCTTGCCACGGCGTAATATTCCTTTGGACCCAACAGAAGTATTGATAGCGCTTTGGTCGCGTCTCCCAATCCTATTGGTAATAGGCCAGTGGTGCCAGGATCAAGCGTACCACTATGCCCTGCCTTGGTAATACCTAGAATTTTCTTTGTCCAAGCAACCAATTCGTGGCTAGTTGGGCCTGAAGGTTTATCTAATAAGATAATCCCATAATCCAAAAGGACATCCAATGGTCTATTATTATGGTAATGTCCATACTTATTGTTAGTAACATCATCATTAATGATCTCTAAAGTATCAATTTTTAGTGTCATGTTAGGTCATATGATATTACTGAACCTTCATCTTCTTTATTATTTCCTTGCACAAATAAACTAGTGAACTGAGTGTAAGTATTTCTGTGTTTATCATGAAATCGAATACCTCCATGCTTTCCCCAAATCCGGATCCATAAATTTTCTTGTAGATTTTACTATTTTCCCTATCTCGCATCTTCACAATCCGCAAAGCATCTGGCAAAGTGATCTGGTCACGTTTTGACATTCTTTCAGATCTTTTCTGTTGAGATGCGCTAAGCCAAAAAGTTATTGGATCACATGACAGCCAAGGAATAGTATGACTAGTAATAATAACGTTACCCTGTTTAGTAATATCCAGCAATTTTTTATCCACTTGTTTGTCAAATAAAAAATTCTTTTTTCGTTCCTTCATAAACCCAATTGCCTCCTCAGAATCCCACCAATCATTTCCTGATACTCTGTATCCTTGTTGTTTTGCTATTTCCTTTAAAATATCTCCCCCATTATACAATTTAAAGCCGAATTCTTTTGCAAGAGCGTGCGCCAGTGTAGTTTTCCCAACAGCCGCACTTCCTGATATAACGACACTGATATCCCTTATATTACTAAATTTCAACTCTTGTCACTTAATTGTTATATCATCAACTAATATTCATATGTATGCAACTTTTGAACTTAATTTCATCAAGTAGATTTTTTAAGTAATTCTACCACTTGTGATGTAGCAGAATCTATCATATCGTCATGATTATAAATAATCTCAAATGGCGCTCCTGTTAAAATAGAAAGTGACGAAATGATTGACAGAGAAACATTTATGTCCATCTTAATATCGTCATCAGAAATTATATCTCTGGTTCGTGTATTATCGCCTTTTCTCCTTTTTAGAATCTCTTCGGAATTTGCAGTTACTAGCATCAGTCTGTCAGGCTTTAGTTTCAAAATCAAATTCATAGGTAATCCTGGGTAGTAACCCGATGCGGTCTTAATAAAAAGATGTGTATCAACAATTACTGTTGATTCTTTTAAGCTAGAAATATAATTAGCTGCCTTAGTTTGTAATTTTTGTTGCAAATCTATTGAAAGTTTTCTTAACTCATCTCTATGATTTATTCCTAATTTTTTTGCTTCTTCAAACATAATGGACCCAAAAACTACAGCCCGTACAGTCATTCCCATGTTTTTTAGCGTCTGTACAGCATTAGAAATGATAGTACTCTTTCCTACTCCAGGAACACCAACTATCACAATTGTTTTTTTTCTAGGTTCTTCCAAGGAGTGACGCCAGTTTAGGCATGTGAACATCCACTTGTTCGCGGATGAGTAGGTTATAATAATTAACCAAAATGTCCACCATGAGCAATATCCCAATCCCCGTACCAAATACACTTAGCACATTTGAGACCGCAGCCAAAAGCCCTATGATTATCCCCCCGGCTATTGTAACAGCTGGTATATATTTATTAAGCAAAGTTTGAACAGAACTCTGAGTTCTTCTAAAACCGGGAACCTGTACATCAGCATCCAATAAATTCTTCGCAGCCGATTTAGGAGATAAACCTCCCAATTCCACCCATAAACGTCCAAATACGGTGACTATACCCGTCCAAAAAATAACATAAACTACAGTTCTGAGCGGATCCTGAAGCGCGTGTTCGAATGTTCT
>DATEFQ010000068.1:0-19975 GCA_035280585.1 Nitrososphaeraceae archaeon | reverse complement strand
TATATGATTTATGGTTAAGAAATTTACTTAAGAATACCAGAACTTTAATGAAAATTATTTGGTAACTTGTGGATGGGTTAATCTCATTTCTCATCGAATCTATATAGTCAATAATAGTTGTCGTATTATATTTACTAAATTTTAGTAAATTCGTTAATTTATTATTCATCTCATTATTTAATCCTTGAGTTAATGTATCAATTCTTGATTCGATACCACTTTGCAATACTTGCACGAATAATATAAATAAAGAGTGATTAATAAACGGTTATTCTTAAAGGGTTTTAGAAACAATTAACGTTATTGTAGTTAGTACTTTCTTCATCTTTCTGATATTCATGTAGATAGATTTTAATTCGTCCTCGGTTGACGCTGATAGTCTAACAACAATATCATAAACACCAGATACTGGAGAAACTTCCTGAACGCCTTCGATTTTTTCTAAATTTTCAACTACTTTTTCTGATGAAGCAAGATCACAACAAATCAATACATACGCGTTTACCATGGATATACTATAATATTATGGGTTTAAATAGATACAACCATCAAACAATATCACTAGCGATATGTTACGAAATTTCTAATACAGTGCTTCAAAGATCTATGAGAACAAGACACGAACAATGAAGTACAAGTACACCTAACGTGATTCTGCACTGGACGAGATTGTATTTGAGTATCAAAGATCTATTTATTTTCCAATTGAATTGAAAGTTGAATATTTTATAAAAGATCACATTACTATCTATTAGCATATGAAAAAAGGCACTACAGAAATAAAGTCAAAAAGTTTTATTGAAGAAATGAATGCCGTAGAAGTAAAGAAAGCGGTAAATGAAAGTACTATTGCCATTCTAGTTTTTGGTGCCTGTGAAAACCACGGAGAGCATATGCCATTTGGATCAGATTTTATTTTTCCTACAGAAATTGCAAAAAGACTTTCTGCTAAGACAGGAAATGTTATTGTCCTTCCTGCAATACCATATGGAGTCAGTTTGCATCATTACCAATTTCAGATGACTATGAGTATTAATCCTGAAACCTTGGTAGGTATAATTTCTGATCTTCTTTCAAGTCTTATTCAAAACAAGATAAGACGTGTGCTCATAATAAACGGTCATGATGGAAATATTGGACCAATAGAGATTGCAGCTAGATCTATTAAGCATAAACATCCAGAAATAGTAATAGCGTGTCTGGAGTCTTGGTGGACTCTTGTGGGTCAGTTAAGAAAAGATCTTTTTGAAGTATGGAACGGACTTGGGCATGGTGGTGAAGCAGAAACTTCTGCCCTTCTTGCAATTCGCCCAGAGCTAGTAAACATGAACTCTGCACCAAACGAAATTATACCAAAATTACCTGATAATATTCGAATTTTTTGGAATTTTGACGAGTTAACTCGTACAGGAGCTACTGGTGCTCCTCAAAAGGCAAGTGTTGAAAAGGGAAATGAAATTCTACAAATCTTGGAAAATGTATTGCTCTCATTCATAAAAGAAATGGACATGTCTAATTGGAAATATGGGCTATACCTGAAATAGTAATTTTCTTCCAGTAAACGACTCATCCAAAGCGAGATTACACTGATACTATAATCAGACTAAATGTTTTTAATACTAAAATAATTATCCGATAGGATTACTTTATTGTATACAAGGAGAAATCGCATTCTTCACAAAGATAATAGAGACTATCAAAATCTGAGCATAGAGTCATAATGTTATAGCACCTTGGACAGTCAATTTCATGCTCAATGGTCTCGGTGATTTTTCTTTCACCTACTTGCTGATTCCCAGCCCCGTCTCTAACAGCATACTGTAGTTCCAATTCTGCGTTATTCATTCGCTTATTTCTCGTGAATACTTTATGTGTAGACACTTGTAAGAGTTCAAAATTATGATTTATAAAATATGTATAACTTCATAGAGGGGGGGAGTCTTAATTCTGAATTTGATTTATCCAATATTCGCTATGAGATTAACATAATGAGTGGGATGTACTAAAAACAAAATAAAATATAATTGAATTCCCAATTGAATACATTTGACACTAAAGGATGATGCGATTAGCCTTCATAGGATGCTGAGGGGAAAAACCGAAATTCAGAGCAGGGTTTCTTTAGACAATGCATCTGGAGAAAAGGGAACACTAGGTCTGATATATACCCCCGGTGTAGCATATGTAGCGTTAGAAATTGGCAAAGATAAGAAACTAGCTTATGATTATACATCAAAATGGAATAATGTAGCAATAGTATGTGACGGAACTAGAGTTCTTGGATTGGGCAACATTGGTCCGGAAGGTGCATTGCCAGTAATGGAGGGAAAATCTGTCCTATTCAAAGCGTTAGGAGATATAAATGCAATTCCACTATGCATTAACACTCAAGACAAAGAAGAGATAATCAGATTTGTTAAAATAATACAACCAAATTTTGGTGCAATAAATATAGAAGATATCGAATCACCGAAAGTTCTTGAAATAGTTGAAAGGTTAAGCAAAGAAGTATCAATCCCTATTTTTCATGATGATCAACATGGAACTGCTATAATTACACTCGCAGCACTGATAAATGCACTAAAGTTGCTAAAGAAGCAAATACAGACGGTACGAGTAGTTATATCAGGTTCGGGATCAGCAGGATATGGGATATTCAGAATTTTGCAAGCTGCGGGATGCAAAGACATTATTGTTGTCGATACTAAAGGTGCGATATATGAAGGAAGAGCGGATATAGATGGTCAGAATCCATACAAGGAAGAAATAGCCGTTAACTCAAATATTGCAGGGTCGAATGGAGGCTTACAGGATGTGATCAGTATGTCAGATGTTTTTATTGGCGTTTCTGGAAAGATGAATATTTTGAATAAACAAATGATAGAATCCATGAATCAGGATCCAATAATATTTGCGCTAAGTAATCCAGATCCTGAAATACTTCCAAAATCCGCCCTCGAATATGGTGCAAGAATTGTTGCAACCGGCAGATCTGACTTTCCAAATCAGATAAACAATGCAGTTGTCTTTCCTTCTATACTCAGAGCATTGCTGGATCTCAGAGCCAATAATCTGACTGAGAATATGCTGGTGTCTGTAGCATATGCAATTGCGGGAATAGTTGAAGAGGTTCACCTTAAAGATGATTATATAATACCAAAAGTAGATGATCCTAGAATTCTTCCCATTGTTACCAAAACTATAAAGAAAGTCCTTGGTAAACATATTAAAAACAAAAATGGTTGAGCAAAGAAAACCTGCTAATATTGTTATAAATCTAAAGTAATAATTCTATTAGTATTCATTGATTCAAAGAACGTTACCTAAACTAAACGCCATAATTACGACGGCAATTGTCATGATTGCAAAAGTAGCCCAGCCAAGTATGTTAGAATATCTACTATTGGTTTTATTTTTTAGTATTTTTTTATCATTTGCAATCCTCATTACCAAAAACAGAATAGGTACTGTTACCACTGCATTTATAACAGCTGCTAGTATCAAAGCTTGAATTGGATTAAGATTGGAGAATGTGATAAAAACACCAATCAAAGTAGAAGCGATAATTATCAAATAGAATGATTTTGCTTGCCTAAATTTCTTTTCTAAGCCTTCTTTCCATCCAAAAGTATCTGATACTGCAAATGCCGATGACGCCGCTAGGACTGGTATTGCGAGTAATCCTGTACCGATGATTCCAAATGCGAATATTACCTTAGCTATTTGACCTGCATGAGGAAATGTTTTGACTAATGGCTCAAGTGCGGATGCAGCTTCATCTGCAGTCTGAATGTTATTTACACCATTTGTGTAGAGACTACCCGCACCGGTTATTATTATGCTCCACATAATGAATAGTGAAAAGAACAAGCCTGTCGATATGTCCCTTTTCATGAGTTTGATCTCTTTTCGAGTTACATTGGGTCTGCCCCTCCCTATTTCTCTAATCTTGTGTTTTGCTACATCTTCTTCAGCTTCTTCGGACGTCTGCCAGAAAAGAAGGTAAGGTGATATAGTTGTGCCTATAACAGCTACAAACATTACTGCAAACTCTGGGGTAAAACTTATGTGAGGAATAATCGTTGCAAGAAAAATTTCTTCGGCATTCCCGCCTACAATAATGGCTGTTATGACGTATGCAAAAAGTGAAAGTACCAAATACTTTAGTACAGTAACATACTTGTCATAAGGAATCATAATCTCCGAAGCAATTATGATCCCCGAAAAGAGCAGGGATGTTACCACTAATGGAATTTGAGGAAACAGGATCTTAATTGACGCAGACATAGCTCCTATATCAGCGCCAATGTTTATTGTGTTTGCAATTATAAGGAGACTTGATATTGGATAAACAATTCTGACAGAATATTTGTTCTTTATGAGAGCAGCTAGACCATTTCCACTTAATAATCCGATTCTAGCACACATTTCTTGAATGGCCATAATCAGTGGTAAAAGGTATAGAGCCATCCATAACATCCCAAGACCAAACTTTGCACCAGCTTGAGAATATGTTGCTATACCTGATGGATCATCATCTGCAGCACCTGTAATTAACCCAGGACCTAACGACTTTAGCGTACCAGGTATTGATTCAAAGAACTTCCTGAATGGTGAATTAAAATTCTTTTTAACATTATTTCTTTCTACCAATCCAAGAACGATTTACTTTCTCATGACATGTATTTAGTATTTGTTACACTATCCCTATCTGCGAGAGTCTTCTTATAGCTTCATAAAATAATTTTTTATTTTGGATATTAGTATTTAGCACCGATTAGACATCTGAACTGTTTTCTAAATTCCCTATCAACTTATTCATATTGGTCCAAGTACTCAGCTCTGAATTATTCCAATCCTCAAAGTGAATTACTTTAGAAAGTATCGTTCTTTTTAGCCACCTTGCTCTCTCTAAATCTGGTATATCCTCAAATTTATTGACATATCCCAAACAAAGATATGCTATTGGTTTAACATGATTAGGTATTCCTAGAATATTGCGTAAATCTTCGATTGAGAGTATGCTTACCCAACCTACGCCTATTCCTTCTGCTCTAGCAGCCAACCATAGGTTTTGAATAGCGCAACAAACACTATATTCACCTGTTTCTGGTATTGAAGTTCTTCCTAAAATAAAAGGTCCAAACCTTTCAGGATCGTACGTTATACATATATTAATATCAGATTCTAAAATTCCCTCTAATTTTAATTTAGTATATTTATCTTGTCTATCTACATCGTTATCAAGTAAAGAGATAGATTTTTCTCGCTCAAGAATAAATGAGTTCTTAACTTTTAGCCTTGTACCTTTGTTCTTTATTAGAACAAAATCCCAAGGTTGCGAATAGCCAACGGATGGTGCATGATGAGCTGCGTTTAGAAGTTTAACAAGTACGTCATCTGGGATCTTTTTGTCAATAAAGTGAGATCTAACATCTCTGCGAGAAAAGACAGCCTTGTATAAGCCCGCTTTTTCAGTCATTGTAAAATCTGGATCAATGGACATTTTCTCATCATCGTATTGTGGTGGTGAACTTATCTTTAATTGTAATGACAGTTAGCAAAAGCGGATATGGATTAAAAATACAATTCGCAGACATTCAGCAATATTACCTTATTAATAAAACTGCACTTTGGGAATGATGGACAATCTTATTTGAGATACTGCCTACTATCAACTCTTTGAACTTTCCGAGTCCTCGTCTTCCCATTATCAAAAGATCAAATTTCTCCTTTTTGTTAAAATCCAAAATTGCGGAAGCAGGATTACCCTCAAGAAGAAAGGTATTGATAGTCCGTCCTTTTTGAGCAGCGATTTGTGAACATTTTGAAAGTATTTCTTGATTTTCTTTTTTATAGGCTTCAAGAAATTCATTTATCTGTTTTTCTGACCCAATATGTGTTATTGGAACTTGTTCCATCACATGAACTACAGTAATATTTGATCCTAATTTTTCTGAAAACAGTAATGCTACATCTAAAGCTCTGTAGGAATTATCTGATCCATCAACAGGCACAAGGATATTTGCAAACAATTAACGCTATAGGTTTACTTCTGTCTAATATATGTGATATCCATTGTAAATACCCCCTTGATTTCATAGTAAAACTTTCTGTACTCTATGTTGGTAAATCTGTAATTATGTATAATAAAAAGAAAGAATGGTAAAGAAATTGAGGCTATTTTGGATCTTAATTTTTATATCCGTAATCAGAGTTTTTAAAGCAATGCAGTACTTCATAATCTGCTAAATTGTTTGAAAGATCCTGTCTCTTTTCAATACACTCTTTTGTCTCTGAATCCTCTTGTTTGAAAACTGGCGAACTTTTAAATTGTTTCCAGTTCATACTGTCATCATTTACTTTACCCTTGTCTATCTTTTTTACAAGTTCCTCCATTGTCTTATCGCCAGACCAAATATTTTTGCCATATACTTGTCCACCGGTTCCTATAAAGAACACTCCAAAAGTCAAGGTCAGCAAAGATGCCAAAAGGAAGATGGTTTTCACTGGTTGTTTCTTGTTCATTGTTTCTAGCTAAAATCAATGGTAAATAAATTAATATATTATAATAATCCTATGTTATTTTAAAGTATGAATCTAAATAATATATATATTAATCTTTTTTTTAATAGTTATCATAACTAATTCAGAGTTTTATGAATTATTATCAAAATTTAAATATTATCTTGAATAGAATACTTTATTTGTTTTTTCGATACATAAGGTTAATCTTTAAAAATAAATGTATGATTCAGATTTTCTACGCTAATTTAGTTAAGCAATGTATACACCAGCTAAAAAATATTAAACAACTTCCCAATTTGCCATAAATATCCATATTGGGGCAAAAGCTTAATTTGCGAATTAAGAAATGCGTCCTGATTTAAGTTCTAATTTTTATGTACTCGTAGGCATCTGTTGAATTTTCAAATGCGTACTGTACTTTTTGAAATTGTTCCCTAAATTCAGATACGGAGCTGCCTACCTTTTCAGGATCCGACTTGTCTATTACTATTTGCTTGATAAAAGATGCTATCTCTTTCATTTCACTTTCTTTCATTCCTAATCTAGTTACTTCAGGTACTCCTATTCTTATTCCGCTTGGATGCATGTAATGTTTACCAGATTTGATATCACCAGGCAACAGCTGTCTGTTAAGAATAATGTTTGCCTTTTCTAATTCCTTTTCAATCGTCCCTCCATCTCCGAACTTTGAAACATCTACGGCCATTTGATGTGATTCCGTATATCCGCGTTTTTCTCCTAGGACTGTAAAACCAAAATTTGCAAGCGATTCAGCAAGTGTTTTTGCATTCTTTATAACTTGTTTTGCATATTCTCTTCCAAACTCTAATGACTCTGCCAAAGCTATAGCCTTACCTGCTACGTGATGAAGATGATGACTGCTTGTATTTCCGGGAAAAATAGCTTTCTTGATATTATCTGCATATTTTTCTGATGAGACAATAATTCCTCCTTGTGGACCCCAGAGAGTCTTGTGCGAACTCATTGTCATAGAATCAGCGCCTTCTCTGATTGGATCTTGAAATTCTCCTCCAGCAATCAATCCTGCCACATGCGCTCCGTCATAATTAATGTAAATATTATTATCATGCATAAAATTTGCCAATTCTTTGACAGGATGAGGAAAAAGAAAAAGACTTCCTCCAAACATCGCTATTGCAGGTTTCTTGTTGTTTGCAACCATTTCATTGACTTTCTTCTTAGTAGCATCCACATCAATTGTCATATCTTCCTTTGAAAATGGATAATGTTCTATATTGAGCCCGTGGACTAGACCGGCTGTCCCTGAATGTTCTCTTTTACCATGAGAAATGTGCCCTCCAGTGGGAATTGATGCGGCTAGCATATAGTCTCCTGGATTAGAAAAGGCTGAATATATTGCAAGATTGGCAACAACTCCTGAAGTAGCTCTGCAATCAGCGAATTCAGAATTGAATACCTTTTTTGCTAATTCATTACAAATTAATTCTACCTCATCAATGTAAATACATCCAGCATAGACTCTTTCACCCGGCCATCCTTCTGCATACCTATTTCCAAAGTCTGATACTATAGCTTCTCTTACAGCAGGGCTTGGAATATTTTCGCTCGCAATTAAAGGAATAGCGGATTTGAACCATTTGTGATGCTTTTCAACAAGATCAAATATCTTATGATATGATTCTTTAGCGTCCATTGTAATTGTTATCTTGACTCTAAAATCCTAATTTAAAATATTGCTTGACAAGACATTTAGAATAAATCCGCAGATTCGGTGGGTAAATGATTATAATACATGATTGTTCTTTCACAACTTTTAATTTACTCTAGATTTGATTCAGAATGATGGATAAAACTGATTTAAAATGTGTCTTATGTGGTAACAAATTAACCTTTAAATACAAACCAATGGAAGAGTGGAAGATTACAGGCTATATCTGTGGTGTATGTTATGAGAAGAAATTAACAGAATTTTATATTTCTCCAGATCGTAGGGACGTTGTAAAAAGATAAGATGTTATGAAATAGCAATACAATTGCGCATAAGTCGATGGTAGATAACAGATAGAAAGACTGCCAGCGCTGAAAATAAATTAAGGAAAAATTCTAACGGTAGGATTTTTGCTTTCTACGTCTTGCGCCAGATCCACCAAATTTCTTTGATTCTGTTTGTCTTGGATCGCCTGATAATAAGTGTCTATCAAATTCTGTAATTCGTTTACGAATTTCAGTGCGCACACTTCTTGCAAATGGATGATCTTTTGGATCTCTTCCACCCTTCCCAGCACCTGTTAGTGCTCGGCATATAGCAACAGTACTTGCAAATGCTTGCCCCATGAAACCTCCTCCGTGCACCTTGACACTGATATCTACCTTATCTCTGTATTCACCTATTAATTTAAGTGGAACAAGTACCAGCTCTCTTGCTACTTCGGAATTCAATAATTCAGCAGGTATGTTGTTTATTCTTACTTTTCCTGACCCCTTTGAAATTGTTGCCACAGCCCTACTTGCTTTTCTTTGTCCCGGATAAAGGTCTATTTTATTCATAAGTATCTAACCCATTCCAACCTATTTGTTTCGCTACTTCACCAAGACTAATAAAATATGACGATGGCTTTCTAATTTTAGTATCCTCAAATGTTTCAAGCTTTGTATTCTTGAGTTCTGGTGGTACTGCGACGTACACTCTAAGTCTCTTTAGTGCAGTAATCCCACTAGGTTTTCTCTTTGGTAACATACCTCTAACCATCCTTGTGAGGATTCTATCAGGTTTTCTTGGATGAAATGGACCGTGTATGGGATTTGTGGCAGATGAAATTTCCAAATATTCTTTGTATATTTCAATAGTCTTGTACCTGTTGCCCGAAATCATACTCTTTTCTGCATTGACCACCCTGACATGATGGCCTTTGAGTAAAAGTTTTGAAATATGAGAACAAATTCTCCCTGCTATACAGTCTTTTGCATCTATAGTTATAATCTCTTTAGGTTTTTGTATTTGATCGACAAGTTGCTTAACCAATTATTCTTACCCCCTTACCATCTGGATATTTCTTTATCAAACTGTCAAGAGGGAGTATTTTACCTCCCGCGTCGAGTATCTTTCTTGTAGCTGCTTCTGAAATATTAAGACACCATACTGTTAGCTTGTGACTTATTTCACCAGAGCCCAATATCTTTCCTGGTACTATCACAACGTCTTTATCTTTAGTAACATGTGCCAATTGGCTAACGTTAACTTCCTTTCTGTTAGATCTAGATCTCGAAAGTTCTCTTATGACTGCTTTCCATATCGGCACTTTATTTTTCTTTAAAGCAATCCTCAAAGTCCAAATCGTGTTGCTTAAAGTATCAGGAAACATGAAATATTCTCGCTATCCTTAAACCCCAAATAAATCTATACCTATACATTCGGTAGTGATAGCGATTGAACTGCGCCATCAAACTCCTTAATTTTTGAACCCAGAATTTTCGCCGCTTCTAGCACAATCTCCTCAGGTGTCAATGCCCCGTTGGATTCAATTACGAGTATAGAATCATCTTCCCCCTTGCCATCTTTTACGACTGCAACTGAGGTTGGTTGCCATTTTGCATGGCTTTTTCCAGTTCCTAATCTTGCATATGCCTCAAACTTTATTTTTTGACCTGGGGCTAACGACACTATTGGAATCTCACTATTAACAGGTCTTACAACTTCATCCTCAGATACTAAATCTGCAGAAGTAATTACTTTAGTCTTATCTTGAGATTCAGCGTCAAGAACCAACAACACTTTACACTTTGAACAACCAAGAGTGCTTTTACAATCACATAGATGTGGCATTACAAATCTCTCAAGATCTGTACGCAACGGAATTAGTCCCAGTCTATGAGCAATCGCTTCATCATGCATAACAGATGAATTCTCTAGTATTACCACATCATCTACAGCAAAAGTAGGGACTTGACTTATAGATAATCTTCTTAACGCATTGACATACTGCCGTGGAGTATCAATAAATTCGACAGCTATATGATTATTATCTCTCTCAAGAATATTAATTGAGCTCAAATCGTCGACGAAATTTTACTACCGTACACTTAAAAATCTACCGAAATTCGCAAGAAAACAAGTGATTTGAATCAAAAGATTAATCCTTTGCAATTCATAAGTTGGTCTAAATTGAATGATACGATTACAATTGAGCATTTTGGAATATCACCATTTGAAATAGAAGTACTTTACAATACTCTTTCAAAATTTTTTCCCGTAGATGAAAAAAAAATTCTAACTGGAGAGTCCGAATATGTAAGTCTGCTAAATATCGAGTTTCCAGCTCCTTATGATGAGTATTTTTTTCAATCACTTGGGCCTGATAATTGGCAGAAAATCAAGTACCTCTTTAAAGAAATGAAACGTAGAAGAGGTAAAAAGGCGTTTAAAATTACACTATCTTTTCGCGGAATATCGGAAGACGTGAACTCCAAGGTGGATTTCTTGTTAACCAGTGAAATTGGTGCACAGTTTGAATACGCAATCGAAAAAATAGAACACGCTACAGAACCGATTCACAAAGAAATCACAAGTCTTGAGCCAAAAAGACAATTTATGATATATACATACGACGCAAGTGCTATGAAGTGGCTACTTTCTGAATAATTTAATGATTATAAAATCTCAAGCAAGATGCCTCTTATGTGTTAGGAAGGCGATTAGGGGAAAATATTGTAAATATCATTACGACGCATTACAATCTCTTAAGGAACACTATGAGATATGGAGGGATCGCTACGGGGAACTTTCCTGGTCTGATTATCTGATGAGATTAAAAAAAAACAGGTATACTGGCAAATGGGTTAAGGAAGTCATTGAAGTAGAATTAAAAAAAGTATAAAAAAAGAGGGTATAATTCTTTGTTTTACATATCACCCATGCCGCCAGGAGGCATGCCGGGAGGACCGCCACCTCCAGACTTGCTGGAAGCTACTACATCGTCTATTCTAAGAATCATGGATGCAACTTCTGTTGCAGATTTAATAATTTGTTCTTTAACACTAAGTGGTTCTACAATATCTAGTTTGGACATATCAACTATCTTTGCACTTCTTGCATCAATACCACTCCATTTGGCGCCCTTTGCTTGTTTGGAACGCAGTTCTGTCAATGTATCTATTGGATCCATTCCAGCATTCTCTGCTAATGCGAGCGGAATAACTTCAAGGGACTCGGCAAATTTATCTGCTGCTAATTGTTCTCTTCCAGACAACGTAGAAGACCACTCTCTTAGTTTCCCTGCAACATAAGATTCTGGTGATCCACCTCCCGCAACTATCGCGGGTTTTTCCATAACATCTTTGGTAACCATTAGTGCATCATGTATTGCGCGTTCAGCCTCATCAACGACTCTTTGTGAACCTCCTCTAATAAGAAGAGTAACAGACTTTGGATTTTTACATCCTTCTATGAAAACCCATTTATCAGTTTCAACTTTTCTCTCTTCTACGACATCAGAGGAACCAAGATCTTTTGAGCTCAAGTCCTCTAGATTGTTAACAATCCTAGCGCCTGTTGCCCTGGATAGTTTTGTCATATCACTTTCCTTAACTCTGCGAACTGCCAGAATGTTAGATTTTGCCAAATAATGTTGAGCAACATCATCTATGCCTTTTTGACAAATAGCGACATTTGCACCTGATGAAATAATCTTGTCTACCATGCCTTTTAGCATTTTATTCTCTTCTTCTAGAAACATCTTCATTTGATCCGGTGAGCTAATGTTGATTTTGGCATCAAATTCAGTTTTCTCTATTTCTAAGGCAGAATTGATAAGTGCAATTTTTGCCTTTTGAATTCTCTTTGGCATTCCGCCATGAACAACTTCTTTGTCAAGTACAATTCCCTTTATTAAATTGGTATCTCGTAATGAACCTCCTGCTTTCTTTTCAACCTTGACATCGTCAATATCGACATTATAGCCAGACTCATTTCGTTCCGACACCTGTAAAGCACCATTGACAACTAATTCTGCCAATTCATTCGATTCTCTTGAAACAAGTTTAGTCTGCATCGATGTCTTTGCTACTTTAATTAGTTCGGATTTGTCTCCTCCATCTATTTTTCTCGCCAGATGATTGTAGAATTCAATACTCTTTAATGCACTCTTTCTATACCCATCAACAATAATAGTTGGATGAACATCCTTTGTTATCAGTTCCTCTGCTTTCTCAATCAATGCACCTGCTAAGACTACTACGGATGAAGTTCCATCACCCACTTCATTATCAGTAGCCTTACTGATTTCTACCATCATCTTTGCAGCCGGATGCTGAACGTCTATTTCCTTTAATATAGTTGCACCATCGTTGGTTATTGTTACGTCTCCTAGTCCATCAACTAACATTTTATCCATACCACGTGGACCCAACGAGGTCCTTAGAACCTCAGATATCAATTTCGCCGCTGCGATATTATTTTTTTGTGCGTCACGTCCTTTCGTCTGAGTTGCTCCTTCTTTCAAAATTAACACAGGCATACCGCCTGCTGAACCTTGTTGAATTGACATATATTATATCATATCTCCTGATTTTTAATTTAAAATCTAAATTTGGGCTATTTTAAATTTACGACAATAAAAAAGAAATTTTAGACTATTAAATCGTCAAATTTTCCTGCATTGACATCAGAGTAGATTTCTTTTGCGGGTTTATCCTCAACTTTAATCCCACTGCTTACACAGGACCCAATAATTTCCTTGACACTTGATTTTAAGCTCGTGGCATATGAAATATCAATTTTCATTTTGGCTATTTTTACAACTGCTTCCATGGAAATATTTCCAACATATTCCTTTCCAGCTGTCCCAGATCCTTTAGTGATATTGGCTTCCTTCGCAATGAGAGCTGTAGTCGGCGGGACGCCAACTTCAACGTTAAATTTTTTTGTATCGGGATCAACCTCCACTTTAACGGGTACTTTCATTCCGTGAAATTCTTTGGTTTTTTCATTGATGCTATTAACCACTTGTAATACGTTAATACCCATAGGACCTAACGCAGGTCCAAGGGGCGGCCCAGCACTAGCTTCTCCACCGCTTACAAGAGCAGAAATAGTTTTTTTTGGTTCCATCTAAGACCAATCTTATTTATGTTCTTTAATTTAGTTTTTGCGCCGTTTCTATGATGCCTTTTTCAGATAATTTGCATCAACCGTTACGGGTATCTGATATGGAGAATCTAACAATAACACAGTTGCTTCTTGTTTCTCATAGTCAACCCTGGTTATTTTGGCCTTCATGGATTTGAATGGTCCTGCTATGACTTCAACTGTATCGTCTATGCTTAATTCCGATACCACGGGTCTTTTTACCAGATAACTTTCAATGTCTTTGTAAGGCAATTCTCCGCGAATTTGTCCTTTTACATGTCTTACCCCAATAAGTGCGTCGTAAGCAATGTTGGAGTTGGGCGCTTCAATAATTATGTAACCCTTAAAACTGTCAAGTAACAGTATTGAACGTACCGGAATATTCTTTGAATTTATCCTATTTTGTGCCAAATTTACTACGATGTGTTCTTGACCACCGCTTGTTCTAATAGCAAAGAATTTTGAATCTGATATTTCGTTATTGTCCTCTGTTTGAGAATTTTCCGGGATAACATCGGTATTAACTGATTGAACATCGTTTTTATCATGTTTTGCTCCATCAGTCCCTAGGATGTTTTCATCTTCTTCACTATCGACCTTTTCGGAGGTAGTTCCAGTTTTGATATCCGAATCGTCATTAAAAGTCTTATCCAGATCATTAAAGTCGTCTTCTTTCTCTATAGTGCTACCTTCCAACTATAATCAGCATATCATAGCTTTTTACAATTTATAAGTTTAATCAAAAATCATTCTCTTCTCAAAAATGAGCTAATCACTTTATTATCATTCAATTATTTCCTTCTGAATTCTAATTCGTGACTTTCCTTACGTTCGGATATTTTTCCTTTTTGCGGTAATTGAAGCTGCAAAGTAGAGAATAAATCCGCAAATGGCCATAATTAATCCATAAAGCGATAAGGAACCTTTGCTCATGTAGGTACCAATTCCTACAATGATAGCTCCCATGACTAGTAGTATCATACCGACCCTAGCGTATCTTGGAACGCTTTTAGACATTTTCAGTTTCTGCATAATTTTATTTCTAATTACTAATATAACTTACCATACAAGTCTACGTTTAATTGAGTAGTCGAGTAAAAACATCACATTTTTATTTAAGAATATACTAATTGTCGTTACCAAATGAAGATAGCGGTCGTTGGAATGGGAGTCGCAGGAGCTTTTCTTATGAACGTACTTAGCAACGATCATGATAATTTGGTAAAAGGATTTGAAAGAATGCCTGTTGAAGACCACGATGCAGTTTGCGCATGGGCAACTTGTGATAATATAATGCAAGATTTGATTAAAGATTGTGGCCTTAGCTTTAACGATTATATTTTACACGAAGGAAAAAGCATGAAGGTAGATGTGAGCCAAACTGCTAAGGATGATAGCAGCATCAATATTGAATTGAAAGGAATGGTTACCTATGACAAATTGAAGCTAATAAAAGACATGACAAGAGGTACCAAAATCCAATTTGGAATTGCCCCCAAGAAGGAGGATCTTGAATCTGAATTTGATCTTATTATAGATTCAACAGGTTTTCATCGTAATTATTTACCTCGTCCTCAAAATGAAATGTGGATTCCATGTATTCAGTATAAAGTCAAATATCAAAACAATATTCCTTTCGATGATTTTTACTTGAAAGCCTTTCCTTCGATGAAAGGTTATTTTTGGTATTTTCCATTGGAAAATGGCTATGCGCATATTGGCGCTGGTGATTATGAGCGAAAAAATAATAATGCTTTTGTGGACCAATTTTTAAAGAAACATAAATGTGAAATAATAAAGAAGGTTGGACGTCCAGTTAGAATAAGCCCACCGAAAAATTCAGAACCTTTTACCGATGGTCGAAAAACTATCGGCGTTGGTGAATCCATAGGGACCGTGTATCCTCTCCTGGGGGAAGGAATTATTCCATCTACTTGGTGCGCACAATTTTTTATCAAACACATTAATGATTTTAATGCCTATAGAACCGAGGTGCTAAAGAAATTTAATATTTATGCGCTTGTTTTCAATTTTATTCAAATGAAAATTAACGGTAAATTCAATCTATTTAAAAATGCCATTGACTTATTTAAGATTTACAATCATATGAAACACGAAGAAAAAAGGTACGGGATGGAAGTGAAAATCAGAGATTTGATTAAAGTTTCAAAGATATAAGTCTCGTTTAATTAAATATATTCCATTAAAATGAAAATAATGGGTACTAATTATTTTAATGTTCTATTCTTTTAGTAATGTTTTTTGCAAGTACTTTGTCTTGAGTATACCCAACATTAATATCAACACAACTACTAGCCCGATGGCCGACGACGCTTTAATTATAGAGGAAATCAATCGATCAGAAGAATTGTGAAATATATCGATATGTAATGGTCCAATTATAAATATCAAAAAATACGACACTATCACAATCATTATCCACATGATAAAAATTAGCATAAAAAGGCCTAGTAATCTCATATAGAAATCATTCCCTTCATAAAAAAATATTGTATAACTATTGTAATAAATGCCAAAACAGAGGAAAACGTTGCTAGTATAAAGATTTTTGTTATTATTTCCTGTTCAGACATTGGTCCTCTAGCTAGAATAAGCCTTACTAGTGTTGCTGGTGCGCTTGGTTCTTTAGATGCCACTAATCTAAAATCTTCAGATATTGAGACTGGCCTGGTTTTGACCTGTCTGTGTTCTACTATTTTTTTTACACTAGAAAGAAACAAGAATGAATTCATTACTGCCGGTAAAAGAGCAATTACCCCAATAATTTCCGAATTACCTGCGATTGATAAACCAGCGTACATTGATCCTAACAACAACGTTCCAGAGTCCCCAAGAAAAATCCTACTAGGATATTTATGATATTGATATATTGCTATAGTGCCAAATAGTAATGGCAAACCCATAAGAAACACCGTGATATTACCAAATAAAATAACACCTGCTAATAATGGTATCATTGTGATGATAATAAATCCACTGGCCACACCATTGAACACGTCAATGGAGTTTATTGTATTACCAACTATCGGTATTATGGCTAAAATAAGTGGAATATACAGGATTGGAATGAACGCACTATCAAATATCAATCCTAGAGAATGACCGTGACTTCCAAAAACTATTATTGGAATAGCTGCCAATATTAATGCTGCAGGTTTGAACCAACCTGGCATAGTTTTCAAGTCATCAATATATCCAATAATAAATGCGATAATTGTTGTTAATAGAACAGCAATTATTTTTGTATCTGGTATTAGAACATATAATATTATTTCAGAAATTACTATCCCTATGAGTATGACCGGTCCGGCAGGCCTTGGAACATTAGGTTTTCCGGGCTTGTGGTAATCAACTACGACTTTGCCTTTCTTATTGAGATACTTAATGAAGGCAGGTGTAGTAAAAAATATAGCCAAAAAGGAAACAGCAGACACAATAATTCCATAAATTACAACTTCTAAAAGTAAATCAAATCACCTTAGTAATTATAAAAGATATATTTTGATTTTCATTTTAATTCTTGATCTGGCTCTTCAGTTTTTTGGCGAGTTTAACTCCTATTTTTGGTATGGATCCTAATTTAGATTCTGAGATTTTCTCAATCATAGCTACATTGGTAATTCCGGCTCTGTATAGAGACCTTGCCCTAATTCTTCCAATTCCTTCAAGTTGTATAAGTGGAATCAATTCTGATTTTACACCATGTCTAATTCTTAACCGTAGTATATTTATTTCCGGTAAAAGATCTTTTCTTTCAATTAATTTCGCAATTTCATAAAGACAATATAGTAACCAGTATGATGTCTCAACCATCCTATGAAGATCACCAGGTTCAACTCCAATTTTTTCATTCAAGTTTGCTTCGCTTAATTCATCGATCCATTCTAACAGTATAACTAGACTCTTTAGTGAATAGTCATAATTTGACAATCCGCATGAAACTAGATTATGTTTGTCAAATAGCCTTTGAAAATAAGCCGTTTCATTTTGCCTCAACGTTAGCTTTGGATAAAAATCATAACAACCACAAATCCAATATAAAAAATTTATTACATTATTTTCATATCTGTTAGCACTAACATTATTGATATCATATATGTTACCTTTATAAGAATCTAAACTTTTCTTGAACTCAATCCCCGTTTTTGGATCAATATATAAAAGAGAAACGCGTTTACCAAATTTAGTAGGAATAAGTAAATCATCTCTCATTATAATTAACTTTTCATCACTTAGGAACGTCAAGAGGGATTCTATTTCATAGCCAATGGTTTGGCTTCCTTGATATTTAGACAAGAATGTTTGTTCAAAAAAGCGTAGCAATTCAGATTTCAACATTTTGGGTTTTGAAGCTAAAATTCCCAACACATGAACTCTCAGGGCTCTTTCATCCATTAATTGAGAGACTATTGGTTCTGGTACTCCTAATACGAAATGATTGTAAAGATCTTCTGGATTGGTTCTTGAATCTGCGATTATAATTGCTTCTCCATATTTGTCATAAGCAGGTCTTCCCGCACGACCGCATATCTGCTTGTATTGCAGGACACTCATAGGAACATTGCCCCCAAACTCGTAATCGTATCTAAAAATGCTAGTAATAATTACTCGTCTAGCAGGCAAATTAACTCCTGCAGCAAGTGTCGGTGTAGCGAAAAGAATTTTTACTATACCATTTCTGAATGCCTTTTCAACTATATGCCTGCTCTTTGCTCCTAAGCCAGCATGATGAAAGCCAACGCCTTTTGCAACTGTGCTTGAAAGTGTCCTACTAAGTTCTGTATCGTCCCCCTCCTTTAAAATTTCCACTCCTGTTTTTTGAGCTAACTGTTTAGAAGTCTTGTCGAGAAATTTAGACACTATTTCTGAAGTCTTTTTTGCAAGCGACACAGTGCGTTTACGCGTCTCTGCAAAAACAAGTGATTGACCTCCGTCATTAGTTATCGAATCCATTGCAAGGCTTGTTATGGCGTTAGTTGAATTATCAGGAATTCCAATATTATCAATGTCATAACTCGTACCATTGTTCATGGTAACTTTACCGTAATTATACACTCCTTCTATCAATTCTGTAGGCCGCCAATTGCTTTGAATGGAATCGCATGTCAACCATTCAGCAACTTCATCTGAATTTGATACGGTTGCACTTATTCCAATTATTTGAGGTTTTTGTGGCATCAGTTTAATCTTCGTCAGTATGATTTCTAGAGTTGGACCTCTCTCTCGCTCAGTAAGAAGATGAATTTCATCAATAATAAATAGACCTACATTATTTATCCAGTTTGAGTCGTGTCTCAAAATTGAATCCATTTTTTCATTTGTTAAAATGATAATGTCCTTGTCAATTAATTCGCTTCCAGAAGAGTCATAGTCACCTGTGGAGATTGCGATTTTTATTTTTCTATCATTAAAATAACTCAAATTCTTAATTATGTTAAATTCATTAAATTTCTCTGTCGCAAGGGCTTTTAGCGGAGTTAGATACACTATTTTTTTTCGCTTGTTAAGAATGTTTATCATTCCCATTAGGCCGATTAATGTCTTCCCACTTGACGTGGGAGTGGTTACGAGTATGCTGTTACCATTCATTACACCCTTCGATAATGCAATCTCTTGTGGTGGGTATAAAGAGTCATATTTTAATAATCTTAAGAGTTCATCTAAATATTCTTTCATCTCATAAGATTGTTCTGAGTGGTTCCATTTAATATATTAGTAATATTGGAACTCTCATAAAAGAATGAGTTTATAATTAAAATTCGTTTTATCAGGTAAAGTTCACTGTCTTTTTAGAGTCTGGTTATGTTGTTTAGTAAAGCTAGAACATCATAGGATATACTCAGATTGTTGATAAAAATATGATGTTGTTGCTTTTCCTAAGCTTTTGCATAGAATCCAGCTCTTGTCTCATAAATTTGACCACTCTGCATAGCTTTTCTTATGAAAATTTTGGCTTCATCCTCTGTAAACTTTCCTGTCTTCATGAGTTCACCAATAAAATTCTTTTCTTCAACATCATTCTTGTCTTCACCTGATAAACCGTTAAAGACATCTGTAAATGTTTTTAATTTTGAGGTTTCGCTAAGTGGTTTTCCATGAAGAACTCCTAGATCCACTTTTCCCGTATTGACATCTATACCTACCGTCTCTAACATTTGTGAAACAAGATATATAGCTCTCTCAGCGTCTTCTCGGTCAACGTAATCTTTCAATAACAATCTCGCTCTTGCAGTAGAAAGGCGTACAAGTCCTTCTAGCTGGCGAGGAGTTGCTGTTATCATTCCTTCGGATTCAACATTTCTCATTTGCAAATAATAATCT
>DATEFQ010000067.1:0-2840 GCA_035280585.1 Nitrososphaeraceae archaeon | reverse complement strand
TTTGGTTTCAAAAATGATTTTACCATTAATCTTTTTTTGATTGTTAACCGGTCCGTACTCAATTTGCGCATTGCGGCCTATTAACTCATATCGTAAAATGTTATCTTTTAGGTTCATTTTATTAATTGTCTCTCCTTTAGTATTGAAAGTATACGGGCAATGTCTCTTCTCTTCCATTTCATGTTTCCAGTTTCCTTTTTGAGAGTCCCTTTTGAATTCTCAATCTTCAGCTTCAAAAGATCTGCCCTAATTTCTGATAATTTCGATTCCAAATCATCATCGTTAAACTCTCTTAATGTTTTCAATTTGAGCCTAGACATTATGTCTCACCCTTGTTCACGGCTATTTCCTTAACTTGATTGTTAATAATATCTTTACCTTCAGTCTTCATGTCTGAATTAGATGTCACAGAATGACTCTCCGTCTTGATATCTGAATTAGATGTCACAGAATCACTCTCACTTTTGCTCTGATTCTCGATTTGTACTTCGTCCTTTGGTTGAGATTTTGTGACGATATCGAAATCCAGATGATTCTCTTCTTTCAACGAAATTTTTAGTTTTATACCTACTAGTCCCATTTTTGTCAATATGCTATTTGTGCTACTTCTTACCACTTCATCTGCAATTCGTCCACTCTTCGGAATGACTCCTGCAGAATGTTTTTCAAAATGAGCTCTTTCCCCTCGAAGCTTGCCTGAAATTGTAATTTCGACGCCCATAGCTCCTGCATTCATGATTGTATTTATTGTCCACAAAGAAGCTCTTCTAAATGCGGTACCTCTTTCAATAAGCTGTGCAATTCTGTTAGCCATTATATTGGGATTTAATTCAGGTTTTGTGACTTCGGCCACAGAAACCTGTGCATTTTCTAACTTAAACTGTTGTTCCAATCTACTTGTTAATTCTCTAATTCCACTACCCTTTCTTCCGATAACTAGACCCGGTCTTATAACAAAAAGCGTTATTTTGGTACCTATGGGAGTCTTTTGAACCTCGGCCCCACCGTAACCAGCTTCAGTTAAAGAAGATCTTAGAAATTCATTTAGCTCCATATTCCTAAAATTATTTTTCATCACATTTTTTATCGCACTCAATAAACTTTACCTTCTCTAGCTACGATCTCTACATGTGTCAACGTGTCAACTTTGGGGCTTGACCTTCCCATAGCCCTCGGAATAAATCGTTTAAGTTTAGTTCCTTTGTGGATCACACAAGATATTATTTCTAACCTATCTAGGTCCATACCCTTATATTCTGCATTTGATTCTAGGTTATCTAAAAGTCTCAGAAATTCTTCGGAGGCTTTCTTCGGGAACCTTCCTGAAGAAAAACCATCTCTTATATTGGATCGGTGGGCAACTTCATTGTGATACCTTCTATAAGGAATTGCGACTTTTGTTTCGATGGATAGATCTAATACGTTTCTAGCTCTTTCCATGGATAGTCCCTTTATGGCTAAAGCGATTTCTCTGGCATGTTTGTGCGAAATGTCAGTTTCTCTTAACGAAGCTCTAACGTGCTTATTTTTATCAAAATCAGAAAACGAGTAAGAATATGTTGGCAAATGTATCACTTTAATGGTACGTATAGACTTGATCTAGAGGCTCCGACTCCAGGGGCTCCATGTTGGACTCTTTTGTTTGTAATAGCATACTCCCCCAAATAATGACCAATCATTTCGGGCTTAATAGTAATCGGCGTAAAGTCCTTTCCATTATGAACATTTATAGTAATGTTGACCATGTCCGGAAGAATTATCATGTCCCTAACATGCGTACGTAAAGTATCATTAGTTGATCCATCTCTGATGCTTTTTATTCGCTCGCGTAATTTCCTTTTTTCGTCATTCATATACTTTCCTACTCTCTTTTCCAATGATCTCCTTTGCCTCGCGTTTAACAAGGGGAGAAGGGCCTCAATTGATAAATTTTTTAATTGATCAACATTATAGCCTCTAAATCTAAACTCACGAACCAACTAACAATATCAACTCCAGAATACTCCTTTTAAATTTAACTAGAATTGTCAAATTAGACCAACCCTAATTTCGTTGCAAGTTGTCGCGCTTCTTCATCCTTTGCAAATTTAACAATTGCTTTCTTGCCTTGAATCGTTCTAAAGATATTGACTTCCTTAACGTTACCTTCATACATCCTCTTTATTGCCTCCTTTACGTCTTTCTTGAATGCATTATCTGAAACAATAAAAGTTAACTTGTTTTCCTTCTCTATCAGATTGAATGTCTTTTCTGTGATATACGGTCTGAGAATAACTGAATTAAAATTATCATCTGGCATTTTACTCATATTTATTTTACCATGCTTTGTATTTTTGAACAAACAGTATTTATTCTATTCAATGAATTGATCGCATTTTTTGAATAAATGGTCAATCTGACTGGTTTCGTCCCTGGCACCAAGTGCGTAATACTAAGGTTGTTAATTGATACAATATTGACTCCAGGTAAAGAATTTTTCAGTTTACAAACCGCAGAATTTTCAGATACAACTAATAGACAGCTCAAAGCAGAATGTTTTCTTCTACCTCGTAATCGTGACTTACCAGAAGGTATTTTTACTATGTTAGTTGACCTTTTGAGATCCTCCTCTAAACCTAATGAAAGCAGTGTTTTTCTTAATTCTGCAGTCTTTGATATTTTTTCCAAATCATTCGATATCACAATTGGGAAATCAATTATTTTTCCGACATTATGACCACGTTTTTCAATTATGTCCTTATTAGCTGTAGCTGCGATAGCGGAACAGAAACCAAGCTGCTTTTCCTTTTTGTTAATTTTCTTGTAATTTTTTTTCCAAGAAACTGGAGGATGAGCTAATC
>DATEFQ010000066.1:0-9757 GCA_035280585.1 Nitrososphaeraceae archaeon | reverse complement strand
TGATGAAAATTTTTGGACTCAGATATTAGTTATGTTGATGATAATGAATCATCATTTTGTTCTCTGTGGAGCAGAATTCATAAAAAAATAGATTGCGTAGAGTTGTTTTCAAATCCTAATTTGGGAGATGATTATTTTTTTAATAGGTTGAATATTAGTAATCGGTGTAATTATGTTGATGATATCCTCAACTTAATAAAGCATAATTACGCCTTTAACCTCAATACTTATTATATACATAGTATTTGCGATAATGAAAATTTCGTCATGTCGAATAAACGTAAATTCGGAACTATGAAAATTTTGAATCTCGATGTTAACGAATATGTAATGCATATGGGTAAACATATTGAAGTAGATATTGTTGATAAGAATGACTTAAACGAGTGGATCGAAGTTTTTTGCAGATCATTTGATTCAGTAAAGATCAGAGATGAAGTAACAACAATTATTTCGAAACATTTTAAAAAAATAACATTATTGCTCGCAAATTATTATCTAAACCAAGAGAAGTATCCTGCAGGTTGCTGCTTGTTGTATGAGAAAAATGAAATAATCGGTTTGTACTGCTTGGGCACCACTCAACAATTCAGAAGAAAAGGAATAGCTAGAGAATTGATTAGCAAGGCAGTACAAATTGCAAAGAGTAAGGGCCATAATTCAATGATTGTGCAGACATTGATTGAAGAAAAATATGAAGATTTCTACAAAAAGTTAGGATTCAAACCCATTTACAAAAAAATGCTTCATACCATGTACCTAAAATAGACGTAGCTTTAGTTATCGGATTATTATAGTCATGTTTACGAATGAAGTGCGTGTGAAACGTGTGAAAATCAGATTTCAATATGAATATTTAAATTAACAATGCTATTCAAAATTCACGGGCTCGTAGCGCAGTTCATTTCAGATCCTGAAGTGAGTGCAAAATGGATAGCGCGGACGCCCCCTAAGCGTCAGGTCGAGGGTTCAAATCCCTCCGGGCCCGAATTGATCTTGTCCCTTTATTTAGGCCCACTTGATAATACATTCAAGAACTTACCTCTTTGACCCGATGAATTTGAATAATATGATCCAATGGTATCATTCACCTGGGGCCTAAAATCTACAGAATCAAGGAGACAGTACCCTCGGCCATTCAAAGTTTTTCTAGATTTTTTGAATTTTAAAGGCGATCTGAATTACCAAGCTAAAAAATTTTGGCAACTCGCGAAGGATAATCCTAGGTGGGCGGAAGAGAATTTAATGAAATTTCTCGCCGTCGTAACAATTTTGTGTTTTTGAACCGATTACATCAAATGCATATTTCTTCAAGCTTTAATTATTAAACCGTACTTGAGCACGTTCATGATAACGATTAACTAAATTTTTTGTATTTAGTAGATCAATTAAAATTTCAATTGATAATATGTCATCGTTTTAAGAGAACTTTAGCATCGTAGTTCGGAGGTTGCTATTAACGCGTCCTTTATGTGCGAAGTCCTAGGATGCCGAGCTAAATAGATTACCTTCCATAATGAATAATTAGATCAGCACGAGATAATATTAAACCCGAAAAAATAATGATTATTTCGAATCAAAAGATAAAAAAAGCAATTACCACTGCTCTCGCTGATGAGGATATGTTGAAGATAATAAACTCCGTTACGGACGAATCAAAATCCTTAAGGTCTATCATGACCGAGCGAAATATTGCGTACACTACTGCATACAGAAAGACCAAGTGGCTACTAAACCAGTCACTACTAGTGGTTGATAGATTTGAAATTACACCAGATGGCAAAAAATCCAGCTTGGTGCGATCCACACTTCGTTCAATTGGTGTCAAGTATGAACAAGACGGCACTGTTTTTGTGGAGGCGGAAGAAAATGTTAACGTTCTAAAAAAAGTGATGAAAAATTTTTTCTCATTTGAATAATAATTAACTTACTAATGATATATCTCTATGCTAGGTGCTTTCTGGCAGTTTATTTTCTAGGCTTTTGATACTTTTTTGAGAATAAAATAATCGCATCCATATGACAATGGTAAGAAAAATTGTTGCGCCAGCATGTACCTGTGAGCCTAACCCATCTGGTAAACTCAAAAATGCGCTAATCTGTTTTATTTCAAATAGTTCTCCTATTATATAAAGTCCGATGAAAAGTGATATTAGGAATTGAAAGTTCTTAATACTCCGGGATTTAATTGATAACCATCCAAAGAAAATCAATGATATCGAAAAAAGAATTGATGTAATTATTGACATGTATGCAATGGTTTCAGTACTAAAATCTAGAAACAAATTATTTACTCGCCTTCTCCTCTTTTTCTCTACTGGTCTTTTTTATTGAAAAGAAATAGAAAATTGCGAATATTGTCATCGCTACAGCTGACAATGGTTCAAGAATTCCCTTTGAGAGTATCTTAAGATCAAGCATACCAACAACATGATAACTGAATTGAATTAGCATAAAACTGGCTAATATTATCATCAATTTTACAAGAAGATCGCTCCCGAACTTTTGATTTCTTGACATCAAGATAAAGTAAATTGGGACCACAAAGCCTGCAAAATAAAAGATCGCATCAATGAAATGGTATGGGATTTGTATCAACTTTCTAGATTATCCTACTCATTTTTTAATCGAGTTTGTGTAAGTAATGCACTCAAACTTAAAAATGGATCTACGATATCCACATCTGATATCCAAAATTCAGAATTGTCTGGCCACTTATATTAAAAAGTAAATAAGTAGACTTCACGAAAATGAATCACAAAAAACTGAATTCAAAACAAACATGGTTGATAGCAGTAGCCATCATGGCTGCAATATCAGCGAGCTCTGTAGTAACAGGACTTAGCGGCCAAAGTCTACAGACGACATTCGCAGAAAATAAGTCCGCGACAAATGTAAGTGCATCTTCGGCGACAAATGCGTCGACAACCTACAAGACGGTCACTCCAAATCAATCGACAAACAAGGAATTCTGGATAAATACAGTACACCTTGATGGAAACACAAACATACATCCTGGTGTGAAATGCGACACATGTCCCCAAAACACTCCATTGCACCCAGCTGAACAGCCTCCTGTAAATTCAACTATCCCACAGGGAGGAGGTTTCAGAATTACGCAACCCAATACAGTCGGAGCTTGGGACTTCAGATCGTTCACATTCTCTCCAGACCAAATAGTGGTCAACCAGGGTGATAAGGTCACTCTACATTTCATAGGAGTACAAGGAGCACATCACGTGGTCAGTGTTGAAGGAGTCGATACCTTCCAACTCATGAGAGGTCAAATACACACTGTATCATTTGTAGCGGACAAAGCAGGAACCATAACATACATTTGTCACGTGCATTTGCCAAACATGGTTGGCCAGATATTGGTCCTGCCAAAAGCTAGTGCGTAAAGCAGATAGATACATAGAAAGAAAGACAGGAGGTAATGTTGAGTGGTAACTTTCGCTTCCCCCTCTTTTTTTTATTTTCCATTATATTCTAGTAGCAATCAGATTATTACAGAAATACCTCACAAGAGAAATCACGGGCAGAACCTAATTAGATGTTCAAAAGAAGAATTTAATAAGATATCAATATAATCATAAACTGAAAAAAATAAATAGTTACCAGATTTTAGTATATTTGAAACTTTCATTATAAAATTTTCAAACTATCTCCACAAGCTTACTTTTTACACAGCCTTTAGTTAATTGATTCTCTTCGGGATATTCTTCGCTGAATATTTAATACTCTGTTCTCTGGACAATAAATTTTTCATTTGAGCCTTTTCCTGCTGATCTCTTATCTACTCTTTGTTTGTAGATTACCTTACCCACTCTCAATCGAGTTTGTGCAAGATATACTTTAGGAATGGACTTAAAAACAGATCTACAACATCCGGATCTGAAATCCAAAATTAGGAATCGTGGCGTCATTTATATCAAAAATAAAAGAAATAGGTAGTACAAAAATGAATATGAAAAAAATTAAGTCAGGACAAAAATGGTTGGTAGCGATCCCTAAAGCTATGAATGAACATAATCAGAATTGTGTTCTTTGTGGCAAAAAAATTATTGACGAAAATGCTTCAGTCACACTTCGGAAGGCCGATGGAACTAACTATATGTTTGACAGAGATACCTGTATGAAAATTTTTCAAAAACTAAGTAGTGTATATGGTAGTAATTTAACATGAATGATAGTAACAAAGTTCTATGGTATCAGTGAAGCTGCTAAACAAGCCTTTACTCTAAAGAGCCTCCGCGTTGCCATAGTCTTAATATCGGTCACTCATGTGTTTAAAATCACCTTATTCTTCAAGCAAGACGTAACCAGACTCAAAACAGGAGGGGTTCATCAATTAAAGTGTTAGCGTTATCAGTTCCACCGAATCAGAACACAAGTATTTACTTTTCGTGTTTTAGCAAAATCATAGTCTATTTTGGACCTTTTTTTAGGGTCAAAAATGATTCACAAACCTCCCGGCCCGTACTGCAGCCTTCGGTCATATAGTTCCTCCAATTGATATAGCAATACTTGGCAATTCGTTATTTCATCTCTCGGAAGTTAAATCTCCTTCAATTGCATCTCAAAAACTAAAAAAGAGTCAGTTAATTAAACAAACATATACTTTGACAAAATCTAAGAGGACACAAGTTGACACTAAGAAACAGAAGGCAAACAAGATAAGCATGTCATTACCTCCGATGCTTTTGGTTGAATTTGAAAAATCTATGGTTAATGCTGGCTATACAGATAGGTCTAAGGCGATTCAGGCGGCACTTCATTCTTTTGTAGATGATTACTATTGGAAGGGAAATGATGATGATGATGGCGATATGAGTAAGAAAGGGGCAGGGGTAATAATACTACTATATGACAATCGTATATACAATCAGGATAAAAAATCAGTACATGTCCAGCACTTATATAATGATATAATAAGTGCAGCGACACATGTTCATCTAGAGCAGGATATTTGTTTGGAAAGTATAATGGTGAGGGGTCAAAGAAATAAGATTAAAGAACTTGCAAGGGAATTATCCCAGAATAGGGGGATAAAAAGTGTGAAGGTTCATTTTATGTCTCTAGTTTGATAATGAAATTCTTTAAACCAAAGTGGGACTATTTTTAGTAACCTCATATTTCGTACTTGACTTAGTCTCGGTACATCGAGATAGCCATAATTAATATGTCAATAATGAAAGTATAAGTAATACTGATTAATAAAAAAGTATGATTGACAGATTTATGGTCTTTTGCCTTTGTATCTCTTCCTGCTATGATAACATTAGGTCTTCGCCATGCCTTAGATGTCGATCATATTATGGCTATTGATAATCTTGTAAGACTACATAATGCTGCAAAGAGAGCCAGATGGGTCGGAACAGGATTTAGCATAGGGCATATGATCTCGGTCCTGGCAGTAATGATTTTGATCATATTCATGATTGGCAGCGTGACAAAAGTTGAAGTTCTTTCTTTCTGGGGAGGAATAATCGGAGTTATGGCGTTGGCAACAATCGGTGCTGTCAACATATATTCAATGAAGAGGTGGGGAAAAACTGGATCTGCTATTCTAGCAGGTAAGATCTTGCTCAGGACAGGAATGCTAGGACCATTTAGATCTTCTTTGATCACAGGGTTGATATTCGGACTAGGATTTGATACTGCTACCCAAATCTCTGCTATCACTTTATCCGCATTCGCTTCCGCAACCCTCGGTATACAGGTAGCATTGATTCTAGCTGCTTTCTTCGCCATAGGAATGATTCCTGTGGATACACTCGATAGTGTAGTTCTTCGTTCAACCTTCTCTAGGATATTCTATACAACGGGATTCAGATTCATGTCCTATGCGTTAAGTGCAGCTGCTATGAGTGTTGCAGTTATTACTTCGTATGAGATACTAACAGGTTTTGAAATTTTACCTCATCTAACTGGACCAATGTTGGCAGCTATCATAATTGGAGCATCACTTGGATATGCCTATTTTGCTAGAAACATACGAATGAAACATGCTGATGGTACTGCATCTGCTTCACAACTGAGTGATAAAAATTCGAGTGATAGCGAAGCACAATCGTCAGTGTCTTGATACAAAATTAGTTGAAGTGATACAAGGTAAAAAAATGCTCTTGATATAACATTGTAGCCAACCCTTACCTACTTTTATCAAAAAATTTGCAAGTTCCATCTGAAAAAACAGATTCATCCCGTCCGGACCCGAATATGATTATAGACTTTCTATTATACGGTAATCAAAGTATGAAAAATGATTGAATTGTAAAAATAAATAAGACGTACTTTACGCTGTCTTAATTAATCCTCTAAGTTTTTCCTTGAATTCTGGAGTTATGTCTTCCTCTTTCATTCCATGATCTTTAATAGCATGCTGTGCTCCATTTTTGAATATCTCTTCTTCAGTTTCTCCTTTTACGACATAGTCGCAATCAAATCCCGCTTCTCTACATGATAATGTTTTCATAACAAGTAGTCCAAATCCAAAGCATAAATATGTTCTTGCTAGCGGGGCATTTTCAAGTGGGATCGTGGATAATTAGACCGGTTTAAAATTTCACAAGATCCCCGCGTAATTTTTACTATTATTGCTGTTTTAGAATGGGTCCCGCAGATGGGGTAGCTATAAAGTCAAAATTGTCCCTCATTACGTCGAACCAATGTTATAAAATGAATATCGCACAAAAATTGAGCCGAGAAATCGGGTCAAAAATTATTCAGAAACCTCCAAACCCAAAAGTATAATTAATTTCAACATTGAAAGTAATCTAAAGAATAATTTCCTATTTACTTAAAATAGAAACTCCAATTCAGATCCATCTGAAAAAACAGATTAATCTCCTTCAATTATCAAATAAATAGGAGAAGGATGGTCCTTGGGAGATATTATTATGCCTTATGGCAAATTAGACATTAGAGCCTTACCGCAGTACGAAACAGAAGGACCTGCGCTATCTGCTGAATGTTTACAATCAACCATAGTATCGAAGCCGCAAACGGCTCCTATGACTGCTGAAGTATAACACCATTGGCCTTGGGCTTGGTCTTTGTGTTTTGCGGCTGCTTGCGCTGGACTCGGGATAGCAATTGCAATGATTCCGACTACCAATATCACGGATACTGCAGCGAACATCATTTCTAACTTCATTGTATGGAATTATTGTAGTAAATGAACTCTTAACCTTTACAACATACGATTCAGTGAGATAATTCTGAAAAATTTCACTTAAAATATTATGGATTTTAAGTCTCCTAACTAAAGAGTTTAGCTAAATAAAGAAAATAGGTTGTAGGCAACGAAATATTGTTATCTATTGGATTCTATTCTGGGGGTAATAGAAGGAATTCATTGAATGCATCATCTCCAGTGTTTGGATCATCTGGTATTGTCGCAACTAAAGAAGTTGTTGTTATTGCCACCACGACCGCCACCGCCAATGCCACTATCATCGCCAGTGTCACCACCTAGTCCGCTATTATCCTTAACGTAACAACCATTTTCTTCTGTTATACTCTGCCCTCTGTGTTTAATCTTGTCAGTTGTTGTTACTGTTTTTCTCACACTCTTCTTTGTCTGCGAATACGGGTGTTGCTTGTATCATTGTTGCTGTTAGCCCTGTCAACATTCCTACAGATAGCATTACTAACATCAACAGATATTTTGTATTCATCTTTTTTATCGTGAAATGATACTAAACTGAATATAAGTAGATTGAGTGAGAACAAGTTGTAAAAAAAGAAGAGATGTACTTGACTAAGGTAACAACGGCAATGCCATTATTGGGCATCACTTGATAATACTAGGTTAGAACTTCTTATTGTTTTATCAATTTCTATCGAATATTCTTAATACTATTTTTGCTAAAGTGTTACGATTGCCGTGCAAAATACACATTGAGAGAATGAGGATGATATAGACAAATTAAGAAAACTTAAAAGTAAAATTAAAAAGGTAAGTTATTAAAGATTTAATGGACAACTATTAGATGGAAACCGACATTCCTTTTTACTCACAAATAAAATCAATAATCAAATCACTGAGAGCTACTAACTATAGTTTAGATTTTAGTTACTTCAGAAAATGGATTCTCATAGGTTTTCTTTTGGGTATTGTAGCCGGATTGGGCTCCATAGCTCTATTTCTTTCTGTTGAATTTTTTACGGGCCTATTCCTTAAACTCGGAGCAGGATATACACCTCCGCTACCCGGAGGCTTCCAAGGCCACATCAATTACACTTATACTCTATTTATCGAAAGACCTTGGGCAATACCTCTCATATGTGGTCTTGGCGGTCTCTTAGTTGGTTTAATAACAACAAAATTCTCTCCAGAATCAGAAGGACATGGCACAGATGCTGTTATAGATGCATATCATCACAAAAGTGGTAATATAAGAGCTCGAGTTCCTCTTGTCAAGGCAATAGCATCATCTATCACAATAGGTAGTGGTGGAAGTGGAGGTACTGAAGGGCCCGCAGGACAGATTGCAGCTGGCTTTGGTTCACTCATAGGAAAATTATTCAAGCTAAATGAAGATGAAAGAAGAATTGCAGTAGCTGCGGGCCTTGGCGCTGGTATTGGTAGCATATTTAAGATTCCTCTAGGAGGTGCAGTTTTCAGCGCCGAGGTGTTCTACAGGAGAGATTTTGAAGTCAGAGCACTAATACCCGGACTAGTCGCGTCTGTAACTGGATATACCGTATTTGGTTTTGTTTTTGGATGGGATCGTCTATTTACTATTCCGTTTGATCTGGTAAAGTATACCAACCCAATATCACTAATTCTTTATGCCATTGTGGGACTTATCTCGGCTATAGTCAGTGTAGGATATGTCAAAGTTTTCTACGTAATATCTGATTATTTCAGTAGGATGCAGATACCAAAGTATGTGAAACCAGCTATAGGAGGTGTTCTTGTGGGTGTAATAGGAATTGTATTTCCTCAAGTTTTAGGCACTTCATATGGGTGGCTGCAGATAGCAATCGACAAAAACTATGCATTACTGCCTCTCTATATTCTCGGTCCTGTGATTTTATTCAAGATTTTGGCAACATCGCTGACTATAGGTTCTGGTGGGAGCGCAGGTGTCTTTGGTCCTTCCATGGTAATAGGAGGGCTTTTGGGTGCATTTGTAGGAACAATTTTCCACATGCTAGGATTATTTACGTGGGTAGATGTTACCTCAGTAATCATAGTCTCAATGGTTTCTTTTTTTGGCGCTACAGCCAAGACACCAATTTCTTCAATAATAATGGGAAGTGAGTTAACCGGCGGATATGCTCTTTTGGCGCCTATGATGTTATCAACTTTTGTTGCTTATATAATGTCAGGACAGCATAATTCAATATTCCGAAACCAAGTGCTAAACAGGTCGGATTCACCTGCTCACAGAACAGAGTACCAACGTGTCATACTAAGTGATCTTTATGTTAAAGATATTATGAAAAATCCAATCAATAAACTTTCAAAAAATGTATCAATTGTGGAGGCTCTGCAAATAATGAATAGAAATAACAGCAAAATGATAATGGTAGTTAATGAAAACGATAGATTAGAGGGCGTTGTATACAGATACAAGCTATTTGAATTTCCAGAAGAGTATCGCAAATCTGTTAAATTAGAAAGCATTATGATGAAGGATCCATTTTTTGCTTATACATCTGATTCTCTTCATCAAGCACTTGTAAGGCTTTCGTCAAATGATCTTCAAGAAATGCCAGTCTTATCAAATGAGGATCATAAAGT
>DATEFQ010000065.1:0-11133 GCA_035280585.1 Nitrososphaeraceae archaeon | reverse complement strand
TATCTTCTAATTAAAGAATTGTATAAAAAATTACTTAATTGTTTTTCCTGTTATATTTTTTCGAATTTTGATTATCTTCTAAACTGCTCTGAGTGTGGGACTCTTAACATCTGTAGCTTTGATAATTATTTTCGCCAATTTATTGGTCATAGCAATTTCCGTCAAATAACGTATTATTTATCTAGAATTTGCAAGTGCTTGCAGATCAATAAAAAATGTAAAATAGTATAAGAATAGTGAGGAATATTACTACAAAATTGTCTACTAGAAATTTCAATAAACTAATGGATTTTGTGACATGATGCGGATATTTCGTTTTCCCTTACATTACTATCGCATTTTTCTTTATTCATGCTGCAGATTTTAACGCTAATTCCATCTTTACCTTCACCTTTAGCACAAAAATGAAGATCTGATGTCTCATCTGCATGAACTGACACCATACTCAAGATAATAATTGATATTATGAGGGAAAAGATGGGAGATATCCGCAAAAGGCTATTCATCGTTTTCATTTACATATCAGGATATTTAAGCTAGACACTATAAGTTTAATTTTTATGGCGCCCTTGACAGATACTTCAAAATATAATCTCGTCCTATTAACTTTTAATGAGAATGTTACCAATTAGACATTGAAAAATGGGGAAGAGAACAATTATCATTATTAGTAACTGGGTTAACTGATTAAGATTCAGCTCTTTTGACTAGTATCAGAAATTCATTCTCTAAATCAAAGTACATATTTGTATCACACAAATTAAATTATATTTAGATGGCTTTTTCTCTCTGTTCTAAGTGATAACTGAGATTGATACTCATACTAACGAGTAGGAAGTGTCAAGTCTCCTGAACTTCACACTTATCGAGCATTAAGTTTGGCAAGTACATTCAACCAAGTCTTTGTGTTCTTATTAGTAAGCTATTCTTCTCAAATCTTATATTTTTGAATATTTAAAAGTCAGAACTGAAGTAACTCGCATTCATTACCTCAAATTGCCACACGTTGACAGGTGTTTTCCTATTTCAGTAGATATTTATGAGACGATTCTGTATTTTAGTGTAAATATTAAGTAATTCAGATATCAAGTTTAAAGTGTGTGATGGTATCTGAGAATCATTTTCATTACTATCCCAGTCATCATATGTCTAATACTAACTAGAGTGTCTATAAATTATTTAAATCGGTAATTCTAGACTAGAAACGGAGGGGTTAAACAATTTAATAAGATTCTATCATAAGAATCGTTACTTTACTTTCTTACTGTCTTGCTAATTTTGAACCTAGCGTTTACTTAGGATCGTGTAATCATCAGAATTCTTCTCGGAGCACATATAGATCTAAGTGTTCCTTTGCAAAAATATGTCCTACAAGAATGGCTTTACGCACAAATCAGAAGCATGTTCACTGAATATCTATGGCATTTTGCTTGAGTGCCCTAGTTAGGTTGAGAGGATATATCATCAACATCTGATCATAAATAGCAGAAGTTTAAAATGGATGAGAAATAATTTCAATAGGTTATTCGGTGTAACCTAACTTAGACTACAAAAAATATTGTTGAGCGATTTTCTGTCTTCTGGCAGAACTTTGTTAAGTCAATTTTAAATTTTTAATTGTAGTTCTTGCCTATAGGAGAATAGATACATAAAATGATTTCAGGAGAAAAGTTAGATGCAGTAAGGAATCTATATTTATCTGGAATTGGTGAAGAATTCATTGCTATGCAGGTAGATTTGGAGATTCCCATCGTAATAAAGATTCTCAAAGAACTTGGTATTTATAGATCAGAGAAAAAAGAGAATATTGGCGCTCATGCAAATATGTGAAAGATACAGATGATATAGATGTGAGGTTGCGAAGGTATAGTAAAAATACGAAATTATCGAAACGGAGAAGTGATTCATTAGCTTTAACTAGTTGATTTTCACGGTACCGACTTGAATTTTCTAGCTTAAAGTCTATAAAAAGTTAAAGGCTTTGTCATTTGGTCCTATTTTAAATAGCTTTGAATACGTATAGTAGTTGGATATTTTAGAATACATTTGAATAATATTTCAGACACGTTTATATCGAAAAGAACAACATGATTTTACTCACTTTGAGCTATTCAAGTTCAATTGCTTCACTATACAGACTTAAATCGTTTAAAACTGCATTATGTGCTGCAGTTTTTTTTATCATTACCTCTATTATTTTTCCCAACCTTGAACCTAATTTAATGAATAACGTATTTGGACAGCCGATACGTCACACAGTTGTTCCGTATATAGGCGTAAATATGAAAGGGCTGTACACTAGTACAATCCATAGCAACCATTCCTCTATTCCATTCCCAGAAAATTATTACGTCAATAGCTTTAAGTTGATCACTGCTGCGGGAATGAATCATATTCGGTATGTATTATATTGGGAAGCATATGAAAAGGATCCTGTATCGTTTATAAAGGAACTGCAAACGGTATCCTCACTGGCAGATAAATCAGGATTACATGTTGTTTATGACAATCACCAATTCCATACTTCAAGCTGGCTAGATCCTCTAAGGGGATCTGGATTTCCATCTTCATTATTTAACGATAATGTGAGCTATCCCTATGGTTCAGGCGGATCGCCTGATTATCCTCCTGCCGTTAAATGGTGGGGTAATTGGTGGAATCATACTATAACCGACGACAAAGGCATCGATGGATGGACACTTCAGATAAGTTTCCTCAGAAAGGTGATAAAAACAGTCGAAAATCATAGTAGTACGTTAGGTTATGAGATTCTCAATGAACCACAGATCCACAGTGCAGACCAATGGGAAAAAATTGGTGAGTATAATTCTATGGTGACTCATGAACTCAGGAAGCTAACCAACAAGACATTGGTCTTGGATATGACAATACCGTTTGAGCTTATTAATGGGAAGGTAAACATGACACTTGGTAACATAGCAAAGTTGTTACCAGCCGATAAAAATAATACAGTTTTCAAGATTTCTTTATACGGAATTCCCACCCCAAGGGGTTATGCAGAACAAAAATTAAATTTACTCACAGCATTAACTCGTGCAGTTGGAATCCCATTATATATTGGCGAATGGAACGATGTTTCACGTGAGGAACATATTAGTCTTCATGGAAAGACTTTTTACGAAATAAATCAAAACATCAGTGATCTGAACCAAACTGACGCAAAAATAATGATAAAAAAATTCAAAGACATTGGCGTTTGGGGATGGGCTTTCTGGAATTGGTATTATTTTCCTGATTCTACACCTGATTTTAACCTTATAACAGTTAACCCAAAAGGAGCAATGATTACCACAAAGTATTTCGATATCCTGAAGCAGGCTATTGGTAAATCATAACGCAAACGAAATCTAGATTAATTACATTTGAATTGAAAACTGAATAGTTTTTCAAAACACAAATTCGAGATAGATTTTGATTTATAACTATTTCTATTATTTACTTTTAAAATTTAACGTAATTTTAGTGGAAATAAAATTGGGGAGAGTCTTTATACCCCTATCTCTCTTGCAAGTTTCACAAGTTTTTTGCCGTCTTCCGTTAAACTGTTGAATACTTTATTCTTGACGCTCTTTCTAGATACTAGACCACGCTTTTGAGCTTTAAGCAGCTGTTTATGTCCGTATCCGTACGCACCCAGCTTATTTAACAATTCTCTAGTTGGATATCCTTTTCCAGTTCCAATAGTCTTCAACAACCTCACTAGGGCTTTTTCTTCTACAAGTACTTTTAACAATCTTGCTTCTTTCATCGCTCACTATATTATATGACTAAATATATAATCGTTACTTATTACAAGATACAAAATGCTGTTTTTTTAATACCAAAAATACTTATAACATCTCAAAATACCGAAAAAACAAGACTTTCCCAATAAAATCTCAAATTGTGTGTCCCAAACGTTCTATTTTATTATACGTTAAGTCTACAAGTAAAGTTAATAAATAAATAAGTTTAAGCTAGCAAAAACCATTGAAATCAAATTCACATGGAGAGAGGACAAATTATAATGGGATAGAGTACTTAGGTAAGCTTGAATAATTTTATTGCGGCGGGCCTATTATGAGATCCAGTGGCATTTAGTAAAATCAATTTCCTACTGATTTTACAGATTAGACCATTATTCCAATTCAATGAAAGGTGTATGCGAAAATTATGGCCAATGATAAATATGAAAACTCACATTTATTATCTATAGTCACAACACCCTCAAATTAAGTATTTTTGATACTTGCGCAGCCATTTTTGAAATTTGTAGTTATAATCAATCCAAGCAACAATCGAAATGGAGTATAGATACCAAGTCCCTAATTTAAAAAAAAGGAACTCCATGATAATACTGTCTATTAAATAGAGTTGAACTTATTAGTCTAATCGCAACAGAAACTCAAAGACTCTCGTTTAAGGAATTCAACTCTAACACCCCTTGGAATTCATTTTAAAATCTGTATACTAGTCAGCTTCAATTGCTGAGTCATGATTGAATCGCGGTCCGCCATTCTCTTATAACTGCTCTACTCCCGCAGACTAGAAAGTCTTCTCTTAATACGTTTTCGTTGTCTTAAACTCAAATCACCATGTAAAAAAGCAAGTAACTATGTATCCCATATGGATGTTGCCGGATCTTCAATTTACGATTGTACTGTTATCCATATTTGCTGTGATTATTCTCTGTTCCAGTATATTGGTTAATTCCAAGATAATCGCATTTGGCGATGTTCCGGATTTTTCAATTGCCGCAGTCGGAGATTGGGGTTGTAACCCCAATACGTCCAAGACAATAGCACAAATTGTAAATAGCGGACCTTCTTTGGTAATCGGTTTGGGTGATAACTCCTACGAACTAACAGGTGACTGTTGGTTAAATATGATACATCCAATTTCGATGATAATTCACAGCGCCTTTGGGAATCATGATGCTTCTCCCGATCTAGTAAATCAATATTTGAAATACTTTAAGTTAGTAAGAACCTTTTACTCATTTAATTTTAAGAATATCCACTTTGTTACGATAGATACAAATGCTCCCTTGGATATTAATTCAGAACAATATAAATTTGTCAAGAACGACCTGGAGAAGGCTTCCTCCAACAAAAGCATTGGCTGGATAATTCCTTTTTTTCATATTCCAGCATACACGACTCCCTCTGGCGAGAGAATTCTATCATTATTTCCAACAGAACCGTTTGCAGTCACCTCTTATGATCTCTTAAGGAATACATACCAGCCATTATTCGACAAATACAGAATTAATATAGTCCTCCAAGCACATGCGCACAATTACCAGAGAAGCTACCCTATTTTATTTAATCAAATTAGTCCCTCAAATCCAATAATCACAGATAATGATAGTAACTCTTACCATAGTCCTAAGGGAGAAATTTTTCTAACAATTGGGACTGGGGGAAGGAGCTTGCATCAGTTTCTAGTAAACAAACCACCATATGTTATTACAGAAGACGACACCAAGCATGGTTTTCTAAGTCTGAAATTCACAAATAACGCTACATCCGTGCGAGGCGCATTTTACCCCAATGACAGTATAAATCCAGAAGATGAATTTACGATAGAAAAGTGATTTTCATTTTCTGCCCACACCACGTTATACTTCTCATAGAATTGAGCGACTAGGATAGTAAAAGCAATGTCGATAGCAATTACTTTCGAAATGCTGAATACAAATTATGAAGTCCGTACATACTCTAATAATAACAAACACAAAAAAATATGAAAAGTCGGTACTCCGGAAATGGCACTTAATCAGCGAAAATGTCAGATGCCTTCGTAATTTTCTCTTTGCCCTTCAATTCGTGTCTACGAGTAATGAAGAACCAAATCACTAGTGGTATACTTATGGCAACAGCAAAGTACCATCCGTTTTCTATTCCATGAAACATGTATGTCACCTCCAGAGCTTCGGCTTTGTCTGGACCCTTATTGGTGACGACCGGTAGAGTGGACAACTCCAAGGATTACTCGAAATGTATCTAGGGACCTGGCAACATACCATTAATTTCAATAATGATCCGCTTGACAACGTTGTTATTATTGGTCGCTAGTATACTATAGACTTTGATTAACTTTGTTATTTGAAAATAGAACAGGTCATTTACTACCAGTAACTTTGATGGTAATTTAAAGAGAATCCATTCTAGTACATTTTGTCACTTGGAAATTATAACAAAATACATACATAGATGTTAAAAGCATCTGTTTTTGATCTGAGTTGATTACAGGAAGCAGATATAGAAATGCATCTAGATATATTATGATATCTATCGCAGTATTATCAATAACTTTTTTGATTATATACCTAGAAAACGATTTAGATCTGCTTGCATATTCAGGGATAAACAAGGATAAGTTAGGCATATCGGAAGTCTATCCTACAGTTAACAAGGGTGAAACTTGGTTCTTTAATTCTAGTCACCCTATTGATGGCCAGTTCGATCCGAATAAGGCAAATATAACAAAGAATGCCGATGGCAGTTGGCATCTAGAACCAGGAGTAACAAGAATGCTAGTTTTCACAAAAAGCTCTGGGGACCTATCTAATGCAATCAGATCAAATCTTTCTACCTATAACTATTCGCAACTTTCCCAAAAAGGGTACTGGTACAAGCCTACCGATTGGAAAAATGTAGAAATCACTGGCTACTTTAGACCATTAGCTTCTGAAGGGTATAATGATATTTCATTGGTAAGTAGAAGTGTGAGACATAGTACAAATGTCAGCGAGGGTTGCGGAGGTTCCTCATACCATAATAATATTGGCATAGGTAACGGAGATTTCAGGTTTAAAAAAGAAATGTGGCACGTAGACTACATGATTACTCCTTACTATAATACCAGTCTGGGATCAATGATGAATAAGTGGATTGGCTTTAAGGGAATCGTATATAATCTTGCCAATGACTCTGTAGTACTGGAATCTTACGTCGACACAGGTGCCAATAATCAATGGATTAAAGTTGCAGAATTAGTCGATAACGGAAATTGGGGCAATGACATGATGCATTGTAACGCAAGGACTGAAGGTGCAGTTATAAGCTGGGGGTCGCCAATGATAATATTCAAGTCAGACTTTGTGACATACGATTTCAAGAACCTATCGGTTAGGGAAATAGTTCCTCCCTACCCGAAAACATAGGAATTAATTAATTTTCAGTAATTCCAGCACTGAATTATCCAACAATTAAGTAGTGTAAATCTAAATTAAGTATTCTATTCTTGAAAATTACATACGTTCATGAATTTTGGTTCAGTATTAAATCAAAAAAATTGACCCATTTTCTAATAATTTTACCATATTTAGTAAGAATCTTGGTACTACCGGTAACTTTCTCGTACTTTTAATGACTCATTATTTTATACTTTAGTATCATTTAGAGATCTGACCGAATTGAGAACTGCGCTATCATACCATACATAATTCAATTTGAGCCATGTGTGGAAAGATTATAACTACAAATACAATGTTCTTGATACGGCCTTGAATTCTCACACACATGTTTCGTGTATATAAGTGGGACTTTAGTACTAATACAAGATAGTTCATTATCTAAGTTTACTCTAAATTAGAATAAATAACTTAACTGGACCTTGTTAAATTATATCTATCAAGAGGGTTTGGGTTTCAACAATCGAAAAGACATCATAAAAACTGCAAAGATAACGCCAGCGCTAACCAGAAAGGTAGTTGCTCCAACTTGACTATACGAGAGTCCTCCTGTTGTTAACCCAATGATACTGGCCACACCTCCAAAACTACCTGCAAGACCCTGTACTGCACCTTGATGTATGGTCCCTGCCCTCTTTGACAATATGGACATAAAAGAAGGCCACATTAGTCCGTTGCCAAGTGCAAATAGTATTACAGCAGCGTAGATGAGAAGAATATTATTTGACACAAACAAAATAAAGTTAGTGCCCAAAATTAAGCTGCCAATGATCACTAATTTTTCTTCAGAAAATTTTTTTAAAGCCCTACGTAATACAGGTCCTTGAACGAATACCATGATAGCGCTTAGAATTGCATAAAATATTCCCAGCTGCGTGACTGACCAGGCTAGCTGCGAAGCCGCATGAGTAGGAAATGATGCATAGTATATGTTAAATCCGAGAAATATCAAAAAATACAAAACAAGTAGAAATGGAATGTGGTTTAGCTTGAAAACGTCCCTAAAATTAACTTTTTTTGCGTTTACTGTCTGAGTATTACCATAGCATTCTTTACATTCCTGGGCAAAGACCTTTCTAATACTTCCCGCTTCTTGCGGAACCAACATCTCAGCATTTGGTCGCTTGGATTCTTTTAACATGACGCCTATTACGATAAGCGTAAATGCGGATAGGATCATTGCTGCTAGAACAGGCAATATATGTCCATAAATAGTCGCCCCTAAAATCCCCGCCAATGCCGGTCCCACTATGAATCCAAGATTTGACGATATTGCCATTTTTCCAAAGTTTCTGCTTCTGTTTTCATTTGTTGATAAATCAGCAAGATATGCGTTCGCTACAGAAATATTTCCACCGGTAATCCCGTCTATAGCTCTAGCAAGAAATAATATAAGTAAGGGCAGAGTTATAACAAAAGTTCCAAGTAAAACAGAGTTAATTGTGAAGACAGTCTTAATTGGCAAAAATAATGCTATGAGGAATAGAATCCAACCAATTAAGGTTCCAGCATTACTTATTAGGAGAACCTTCTTTCTTCCAAATGTATCAGACCATCTCCCCAATACAGGAGCGCCTATAAGTTGAAAAGCCGAGTACGTTGCGGATAAAATACCATAAACTATAGCGTTGCCTCCAAAATCTTTTACCAAAAAAACTAGGAATGGTAAAACTATACTAAAGCCTAACGTTCCCATAAAATTTACTAACAATATAGGAAACAGACGAGTGGTTTTTTCCACATTTGTCATTAGTTAATTACAAAATAATGATCACAATTAAAATTTTTATCATTAGGTATTGCTTGATTTATGTTAAATCGATATCTCAACCAATTACAAAAGTGCAAGACGTCAATACACAATTTTTTGATATACCATAATAATAAATATCGAAACCTATGCATTTTTCCGATTGGAAGGAAATTTAGTAAACTGTAAAATGAATCTTCAATATGAACAAATTTTTTCTTAAATTTTTTACAGTTTCTCTTTTTAATACAAAAATAGGATCGCAAACATGAAAGAGTACAAATTTGTTTAATTCTATCGTCTTAATATGAACGAACTATATAATCAAAAAGCTTATCTATACTTCTTAACAATACTTTTTGCAAATGTTTCTAGCGACTCTATTTCATTGGTTGGATCCAAGTTCACAATGACATAATCGATACCAGCCATCCCAAACAAATCTATCTGTCTATACACTTCTTCAGGGGTTCCATATATGGCAAATTCTCTGATTTGCTCTTCAGGCATTCCATTTAACATTACTTGTACCCTTTTTTTTGCTTCGTCTGAATCATCATTTATTATGACAGTGCATAGTTTAGTCTTAACAACAGAATCATAATCTCTTCCTACCGTTTTACAATGTTCACGCAGAGCTATTAATTTGCGATTTATTGTTTCCACAGAACCTATCAAATTGCAAGCATCAGCATATTTCGCAACAATTTTTAATGTTCTCTTTTCCCCTCCCCCACCGATTAGGATTGGAGGCGCAGGCTTCTGGATCGGTTTAGGATTACAATACGCATCTCGGACCCGATAATACTTGCCGTTGAAAGAGCAAGTTGGTTCCTTTGTCCACATGCTCCGGATGATTTGTACTGCTTCTTCGAGGCGATTCAATCTTTCTTGATATGAAGGAAAAGGACTAGTGATTCCATATGCTATTGATTCTTGTTCATTCCAAGCCGCTCCTATTCCCATGAACAATCTTCCTTTACTTAGTACATCAAGTGTAGCTCCTATCTTGGCCAATACAGATGGATGTCGATAAATAACCCCTGTTACAAGCGTTCCTAGCTTTATTTTCGAAGTCAAGCCGGCAAGTGCGGATAAAGTAGTCCATCCTTCAAGCAATGGATCTTGAGGAGAACCAATTATTTGGAGTTGTTGAAGGTGATCCATTACCCAAAAGGAATCAAAACCAGCGTTCTCTGCTTTAATAACGAGATGCTTTAGACTATCAATAATCAGAGACGAGTCGCCATGGAAATCGAAATTAAAATTGGGATGCTGTAGTCCAAATTGCATTTGAGATCTATTATTATTGGATCGTTACCTAATAAATCAATCTATGAAAAGGAAGTAATGTCAGTAAGCTGACATATAATAATTTAATTTTTACAATACCATATTGATTAAAGCTGTCTGACAGTCCCTTATTGCAAAAAATATCTGAGGTGTTGTAAACGACAAAAATTAGTGATAAGGTATTATTTCCAAAGGATTAAAGTATAATCGTTGTCAGTAAAAAAGTGATTTCAGCTGACTATTTCTAGGGGTAAAAGACAAATCAAGATTCAGCGCGGTCGTCTATTAGAGTTTCTTTTTCTTAAATTAATCTTTATAGAAGACTCTAATATTTTGAAATTTCGCATTACTTATTTAAAGTTAGCAAGACATTGATAATTAAGATTTCCACCGAGTTATTGATAAGAATACTTTAGAAGTAATTTGAAAACTTAATCAAACAATAATATAGGATATAAAATTAGAATTCTCTTTCCAAAAAACTAATATAACTTTGAGAGACTGGTAATACATGACTCTCACGAGGGAGCCGAAATTCCTTTTTGTTTACATGGTACTATCCATACTATTATTATCTATTGTTTCCTGTGAATTATCACTAAATTATGTTTACGGCAAATCTGACAAGGGTTCTGATAATGGAGGTGGTGGATCTGGTGATAGTGGTGGCGGTGGAAGTCATGACAGTGGAAAACACAAAGGCAGTGACAAGAGCAAAGGGAATGATGGTAACGGTGGTGGATCTGGTGATAGTGGTGGATCCAAAGACGGTGGTGGATCTGGTGATAGTGGTGGATCCAAAGACGGTGGTGGATCTGGTGATAGTGGTGGATCCAAAGACGGTGGTGGATCTGGTGATAGTGGTGGATCCAAAGACGGTGGTGGATCTGGT
>DATEFQ010000064.1:0-18038 GCA_035280585.1 Nitrososphaeraceae archaeon | reverse complement strand
TCAACACTAAATTAATTTGGATGTATCTTCCAATTATACAAATGCATAATTTAATTATTTGAGCGTTGTGCAATAGAAGATTCTTAATTGAGATTAATTAACTTTGATAATATTGTTTCTCCGGGAATTTTCTGTTCAATTCCAGAGGCTATTGCTGAAAGATTTCTAACTTCCACCATAATCAGTTTTATGGCTGCAAGTACGATGCCCACACTGAACATAGTTTTAAATGCTGATATTGCTCGCTTCAGTCCAATCAGCTCAAATCCCTTTTCTATCTGTAATATAGAATCTATATCGCTTGATGGATTTTGTGGAACTATGTCTTTGTATACCGTATTAGACAATTCTGCGATTGCTTCTGATATTTTCTCAGCATTTATCATTTTTTGGATGGTTTCCTTCGTTACCTTGGAAGTATTGGTTACCACTAAATTATTTATCTCGTCAGGAGACAGATTCCAAAATTTTCCGCGAAGTATAGCAAGCACATTGTAGGAATCGATATCAACGGAAACAATGTTCTTTGCATCCAACGATTGTGCTTCAGTATTCATAGCTTTACCTAAATCATAATAGAAAACATGATCAAGATAGACATCAAAAATCCTGACATCTCCTTTATCTTTGTATATAGCGGCTGCTTTAGTAACGTCATCTGCAAATTCACTTCCAGAGATTGAAGCAATTGCTTCCTCCAAATTTTTTGAAACGAGCGCTTTAACTACAAGATCACGTCGACCGACAAGTTCTTCTGCTCTTAGATTTATTTTGGGCAATAGCTCATCGTAAGACTTGCTGAGAGCTTTACCCTTTAAAATCATCTTTAGATTCCATGTAATATGTTTTACAAAATATGCGCTGAGAATTCTAGCTCCTCCTGAAATATTGACCATTTTCGAATGTGTATTTACCATATATTCTTTTAACGCATTTTCGATCTTTTCTGCCGTATACGGTTTGGTAAGTTTTGCTAATGCATCAAGGTAAACCGTGTTCTTCATCCGTGTTACGAGTTCATCCATATCCCTTGATTCCGTCAACATTTGGAGTTCATTCTTTGTTAACATTCTTCCTTTTAATCCATGAGATACAACGGTTCCAAAAATTTTGGCGGGCATACTTACCTTGCTCAATTGTTATACCACATTCTCTATCAATAAATTTATGATTCGCGTCAATTTTAACCTTGCCTGCATCATTCAACAGTTATTATTCTACGTAAATCTAATTAGGATTAAGTGCCACTTTAACTCAAAGTAAATTCAAATGACATGAATTGATCGTATATAAACCGGATGGCATAGGGAAAGAAGGACATGCCCTAGAGATTTGCGCGGCTTCAGAATAATATTTAAAAGATAAAATTGTTTTGAGTTCAGATCAGATTAATTTATGATCGTAAAGTTTAACTGTCGAAATAAGATGAGATAAATTGCGATATTGGATGCGAAAATCCGATAGTAAGAAAATGAATTGCAAATCCGATTATTACACTCATTAGTAAGTTATCCGTGTGCCAATAAATTCCTAAAAAGATACCCAAGGGGGGAACGGTAAATAGCAGTGCAAGAATTGCACTTGTACTTATCAGCTTAATCATGATCTCGGGGGTAACATTTTCTGTTTTCTGGCATGGAAATTGAAATCTTAGGCTTGTTGTTGACAATTGACAAAAAATCTTTTTTTGAAACCTGATATATGTATTAAGGTCATAAAAATTATGAAAAATATTCTCATTGATTGTAGATTTTAATTCGATAATAAAGACATTATGAATTTCATGACAAGAGAATAATCAAAAAAATTATAAAAAACATTGTTAAAAGGAATTGTCTGAATGCTTAAAGCATGATTCTCCTGGTTGATTTAACACAAATTAGAGCTTATCCTAAAGTCTTGGATTGCTTAGCATCTGGAATGAATTAATGCACTCTAGTAAAGTAGTATGGATTATGGGTTGTTGAGTTTTAAAACTCATCGAAATACGCGGGTTGACCAAATTCTTAATTGCAATTATCCGACTGTTGATATATTTATTCACTGATATTAGACTGATAATCTCTTTGAGATTTTATACGCAAAACCCATAGCAACAAAAAGAGTTATGACTCCAGCAGAAATTGTTATTATCAGATTTGATTTAATGACATAATGGAAGACGACAGTGGTTATGATGGCAGGGACCGCCATAACAATAGCAAGTAAGGTACCATTGATTAAAATTTTTAGCAAAGAAATGTTTACATCGCCATTTTCAGAGTTTGGTTTCAACTTCAAATTTCTTATTTTACTATGATATAAAAATCATTCACAAGTACTTACAGTAATTATAGGCTAACTTACGAACTATTATACGCAACAGTTCCCAGATATCAAATATTTTTCTAATATCTCTTAAAACGCTACCAGTAGCATTTTGAATATGCTTTTTACTCATTGATGGCTACCCAAGATGAAACCTGATCAAACCTTGATACAGTTCTACAAGTTTGGCAGTAAACAAACCTCCAGGGTGAGTGTAACATTAATAGCTATAATAATTTCAGGTATATTCAAATTACTTATGGTCATACAGTCATTTATCAAATGAATGTTAAAGAAATATGTCTTCAATTATGTACGTGTACCTGGTTAGAGATTATGACCTGTATTGGAGTTGTGTCGTATCTACTCTATAATTCTCAATATTATCTGGCTATGATAAGTATTTTGATCTTTTCACCTCTAATTGGATTTCATTTTGCAATATCCAAAATAAGTAAAGATGACGATTGTGTACATTGTGGAAGAAGTTATTACCAGTAATGAGACGTTTCTAATTTTAGAACTAAACTACTATAGATAAAAAGCAAAAAATAAAAAATTAGTTGCAGCTAAGATGTTATTATAAATGGTTAGTGAAAATCTCACCAAGGAAAAAAGATTTCAACTAGGCAAAGACCTTCGGGAAAAATGCTCGCGTAGTAAACATGCGGAGTGGACACCTTCCTCACGGTCATGGAATCCAGTAGATCTAATAGAAATTTCAAATAAGGACAGAATTGAAGGTCTAGTAGCGATACGATACCAGCGAATGTTGGAATCACCTTTTAAATTCTTCCGAGGTGCTGCAATTGTTCAGACAAGAGACCTATTCCACTCACCCATATCAGGGATTAGAGTTCAAGTTTGTGGTGATTGTCATTTGTTGAACTTCGGGGGATTTGCCACACCGGAGCGGATTTTAGATTTTGACATCAACGATTTTGATGAGACCTTTACTGGACCATGGGAATGGGATCTAAAGCGACTTGTAGTAAGCTTCGCCCTTGCTGCACGGGAACTGGGTTTTTCTGAAAGTATCGCAGATGAGGCAGTTAGAGCGGCCACCCATTCCTATAGAATTCGGATGTCTGAGTTTGCACGACAGAGCACTCTTGAGAGATATTATGCAAAGATATCGATTGATAATCTGATTGAGTATTTCCATAATGACAAAGATGCTGTGGAACGGTTGAGAAAAATGGAGTCACGGGCGAGTTCCCGAACCTCAGAAACACTGTTTCCCAAGATCACAAAAGCCGTAAAAGGACGCATAAAGATAATAGATGAACCACCACTTATCTACCATTTCCGCAAACCTGATCAAAATATGGACAAAGCAGACAGATATATCGGTTACTACAAAGCATCACTGCAGGAAGACAAACAAAAGTTATTTGATCAATATTACTTTCAGGACGCCGTAGTTAAGGTTGTAGGTATAGGCAGTGTTGGGACACGTTGTTTTGTCAATTTGTTTTTTTCTGAAGGCAATGAGCCATTGTTTCTCCAAGCAAAGGAAGCTCGCAGATCAATATTAGAGATTCCAGATAGAAAAAGCCGTTATGAGAATCAGGGTTATCGAGTTGTGTATGGTCAACGTCTTATGCAAGCTGCTAGTGACATATTTCTTGGTTGGTTCCGTTCTGATTCAGGACATGATTACTATGTTCGTCAACTACATGATATGAAAATCTCAGCACAGCTTGAAAGCTTCCAACCTCGTACTCTTTTAGATTATGCAACTGTGTGCGGTTGGGCTCTAGCTAGAGGTCACGCAAAGGTTGGAGACGCAGAAATGATAGCTGGCTATTTAGGATCAAAGGATAAATTTGATGTTGCGCTGGCACAATATGCAAAGAGCTACGCAGATCAGGTGGAAATTGATTTTAAAGCCTTCAAAGCAGCTATTAGTTCTGGTCGCCTGCGGGCCAAAACAACCATGTCCGGCCTTACCGATTTCGAGATTTAAATACAAATTCAAAAAATTATTTCTCAAGAGGTTTTTCTACACTAGTTTTCGTACTCTCTTTCTTAGTTACATACATCATTTGAGTGATTCACCTTTGGTAATCACGTTGAACCTAAATTTATTTTCTGGGATAAGATATTATGTATAAATATGATTTGAATTAGATTATTAATTCGTCTATACTCAAAATCCTTCCACAATATTTGCATCTTAGAATCATTTTATCTTTATCCATAATTTCAATGACGGATTTTATATTCTCCCCATTAGTTACACATCTTAAATTAGGACATTTGAAAATTCCAGTAATATAATCTGGTGATTGTATCTTTCTCTTTTCTGCTAATTTGTACTCTTTGATGATGTTTATTGTTGCATGCGGAGCTATCAGCGATAGCTTATTTGTTTCATCAGGTTTCAGATATCTATTTTCAACTTTAATAATATCCTTTTTTTCATATTTATTGCTTGGAACATTCAGAGCTACAGTTATTACATTTCCCTCTCTGCCTGTGATATTCAGAGCTTTTAGAACTAAAAAGGCTTTACCAGATTCAATATGGTCAATAACAGAACCATTTTTGATTCTCCTTACAATTAACTCGATTGAATTAGACAGATTCACTACGCCCTTCCATTACATTACTAACATTACTATAAAAGCATGAAACTTTTTCAATCATTTTTAAAATGTGTCTTGTTTAATTTCCAAAACATATAAGCATTTGACTTTTCGTATAATTAAAAATGTTTCACCAGATAGAAACAAAGTGCTTCCTGCTCAAATAATATTTTGAATCATCATCTTTTTAAATTCACTGTCTGATAAATTCCTTTTTGCTTCTAATATCATTGCCACATCATTACCAACGATATATCTTTGCTTAGGTTCACTATTTCCCAAAACCTGTAATATGACATTTGCGACATCGGTAGGAGAGGTAGCATGTTCTTGCATTAATTCAATATTTCTCTGAAATTTATCTAAGGATTGAGAATATGTGGAATTCTTTTTCACTGAATGATCTGATACTTTGGAATTACGGAAGAAATTTGTTTTGGTAACTCCAGGTTCAATTATAACTACATTTATTCCATATGGGAGTAGCTCGTACATCAAGGATTCGCTAAACCCTTCGATAGCAAACTTTGTACTTACGTAGGCTGAAATACCAGGAAATCCAACCTGTCCTGCACCTGAGCTTATATTAATAATTGTACCCCTTTTCTGTAATCTCATTACCGGAATGATTTTTTTCGTGATATTGAGAACCCCAAAGAAATTAGTTTCAAATTGATCTCTTATTTCCTCGAGAGTCAGATCTTCGAAAAAACCTACCAAACCGAATCCTGCGTTGTTTATCAGAACATCAATTCGGTTTGTTTCATTCTTTATGTTATTAATTGTATTTTCTATAGACGTATTATCGTTTACGTCAAGTTGTTGGATATTTACATCAAGCCCTTCTTTTCTTATTATTTCTTGAAGAGAGTCAGATTTTTTTGTATTTCGCATAGTAGCAAAGGTTCGAAATCCATTTCTAGCGAGCATTAGTGCAGTTTCGTAACCTATTCCACTGGAACAACCGGTAATCAATGCAACTTGACGCATTAGGGTAATAGCGGTTTATTTTTATATAAATTTAGATACAATATCGTGCCGATCCGTCTAGCACCGATAAAAAGTCTTAATCTAATTGGTGACTAAGCGTAATCTATAAAAAACATTAACTTATCATAGAAATCGAAACGATATCAATTGTCCGACGCTGATGATGAATCTCCTGAAAGTGCAGGAACCACTCCTCGGCACCAACTTGTCAGGTCACTAGGACTTCTAGATATACTCATGGTTGGGATAGCTGCAATGATTGGTGGCTCGATTTTTGTCCTGACTGGACCGGCAATAGGTCTTGCAGGCAGTGCGGTAATCATTGCTTTTATTATTAATGCAATAATCACGCTATTTACTGCTATGGCATATGCCGAACTTGGTTCTGCTATGCCAGAAGCGGGGGGCGGATACTTGTGGGTGAGAGAAGGTTTGCCACGACCAAATGCTTTCATAAGCGGATGGATGGCTTGGCTCGCACACATAATAGCTGGATCGTTATATGCTGTAAGTTTTGCTTCATTCCTTACAGGATTATTGGGAATGATGAATTTTTCCCATAATATTCTACTTTTAAATGTAATACCATTAGAGAAATTTATAGCAGTAGTTTCAATTGCCGTTTTCACTTATATCAATATCAAAGGAACGTCTGAAACCGGTAAAACTGGTGATGTCGTCACCATAATTCAGCTGGGATTGATATTCGTATTAATTTTTGCTGGCTTGTTTGTTATGAGTGGCAACCCGAATTGGAGGATGAACTTTTCGAATTTTGCACCAATGGGGATAGGCGGAGTAGTTGCAGCTATGGGACTTACTTTTATAGCATTTGAAGGCTATGAGGTAATCGTTCAAACTGGAGAGGAAGTAAAAAACCCAAAAAGGAATATTCCAAGGGCCATATTCATCTCGCTAGGCGCCGTGGTTGTTTTGTATTGTTTGATTGCTTTTGTATCGATTGGCGCCATATCTCCAGCTGGGATAGAATCATGGATGTATATTGGCAAAAGCGGTGAATTAGGAATAATGAAGGCCGCAGAAATACTAGTTCCTTACGGAGCATTTATCGTTTTAGGAGGTGGTTTGATATCCACGCTTGCTGCCTTAAATGCAACAACGTTTTCTTCTGCCAGGGTAGCCTTTGCTATGGGAAGGAACTATAACATGCCATATCAACTTAGCGCTATCCACAAAAAGAACAAGACACCTTATGTAGCAATACTAATTTCAGGTATCATAATGGCAATTATGGCGTATGGACTTCCTCTAGGACAGATCGCCATTGCAGCAGGTGTTATTTTTCTATTATTATTTACTCAAGTAAATATGGCTGTAATCACTATTCGTAGGATTTATGGCGACAAGTTAGACTATGGTTTCAAAACTCCATTCTTTCCCGTAATACCAATAATAGGTATCTTCCTCAAACTTGGCTTGGCTATTTTTCTTCTATTTACCCAACCTTTGAGCTGGGCTATTACGGTAGTATGGGTGGCAATTGGATTTTTCGTATATCGATTGTACACTTTTAGGAAGGAAATAGATCATTATGCTCCAATAGTTACTAGTGAAGGTGATCTGGAGAGGAAGGACTACAGGATTCTAATTCCATATACACCCGAAGATCCAGACAGATTGTTGAAATACGCTATAAGAGTTGCGAAAGAAAATTTTGGAGAGATTAATATTTTAAGAGTTATTACAGTTCCAAAGCAGACTCCCCTATCTGCAGGATCAGGGTATGCTGAAATGGCAAAAAGATCGTTTGAACCATTAGACAAGATAATAGACAAGGAGAACATACTAAATCATTATCTCGTAAGAATATCACATGATGCAAGTGAAGCGATATTGGCTACAGTGGAGGAACAAAAAATAGATTTGCTGATAACAGACTTTGAAACTTTCAGGAATAGCAAAAAAATTCAAACAATATTGACGTGCGATGTTCTAGCTATTTTATCTGAAGGAAACGAAGAGTTCACGTTCGAATCAAAAAGGAATACTAGAGGACGGTTAGCTCAGAAAAATTTGGTCGTACTATATGATGGAGGAGATCATTCTGATGTGGTTTTGAAAGCCACAAGTTGGTTAGAACGCTCAGGACAATTTAAAATAAATGTTTTATATATAAATACCAAAAATGATGACGAACACGAGAAAATTGTAGCGATAACCGATATACTAGAACAAAAGGAATATCTTGAGCAAGTTGGAATTGAATTCAACGAGATATCTCTTTCAGATAATGATATAAAATATAGTAACGAAGCTGCAGATACAATTTTGTCTTCTCTGAGTAATTTTCAGCCAGATGTTGTCATAACTAGCGCAACCATTTCAAAATTTAGCCTATTCAGCGATCCACATTTTCTAAATATGTTATATGAACTGAAATGTCCAATTATAGTGGCTAGACATTTTGCTATTCCCGGAGTGCACAAGATTAAAACTCTAGTACACAAATTAAGAACTCTAGCGCTTGAAAAGTTCAATGATTTTAAAAGGACTCGACAAATTTGAGCCATTTTTTTCCGTAAGATAACAACACACGTTATTCAGATAAATATTGTATAAATCATTCATAAAAGATAATATACTAAGGGATTACAGATTATCAAGATTTATATTGGATTAGTTGACTTAGGTAAGCCTAATTGTTTTATGTCCCTGAAAGAATTTATCCCCTCAGAAGCGTTATGAGGTAGAAAAAATGAATGAAAATTCTCTATGGGATTTCAAATAAGAAAAAAATTTCGCTGTACATATCTATAGTCATCATTTTTACCACTATTTTGTTTAACTCCACATATGGCGTACAAAATGCAGAAACTAGTTCTGCTGATCAAATTTTATTGACAGTTAACCTACAGAGAATTCTAGAACAAATGAGTTTGGTTCAGGCAAGCCTTTCAAAAGGAGATAGTACAAGTGCCTTTGAACATGCGTATATATCACACTCAATAATTTTTCCATCAATTAAGGACAAACTAAGAGAAAGAGATCAGAATTCAACTGAAAGATTAGAATCACTTTTAATTGATTTACCTATAATGGTAAAATCGAACTCCTCGTCAGAAATAGAAAATAAGATCGTACAAATTATGGACATATTGAATACCACTAATTCAAATATACTAGCGCTAAATAAAGTGGATTATAATTCAGTAGTAGCATCGACTATAGTAGTGCTGTTAAATGATACTTCCAAATCCTACGACCTGTCTAATATTGGTAATAATAAAGATCTCCATAATCAAATTGATTATGAAAACGCTCTAGGTATGGTGGGTATCTCTAATAAATTATACAAAAGTATTTCTAATTTGTTTGACAATTCCAAAAGAATGGAGACTGAGTCCTTTTTTAGGGACTTACAGGATTCAATATCTCAAAAATCCGACCCACAAACTATTTCAAAATTGATAACAGCTATCCAAACTAACTTAAACGTAAATGAGTCAAATATTCAACCCGATAATTCGGCAATTTATTTTGGAAATATAAAAAATTTACTTTCAAAGGTCAACAATGTCGTAAGGACCAATTCTGATTATACCTCTGCTGAGAAGTACGCAACATCCGCATATTTGGACAACTTTGAATATATCGAGGGACCACTCGAAAAGGTTGATCCGAACCTTAAGAATAGTATAGAATTAATGATGAGAGAAGAACTTCGGAACCTAATAAAAAACAAACAGCATTCAGAATTAATTGTTCTTCTACCAAGTATTACTAAGAATCTTTCAAAGGCTGCAGATCTTTTGAATGTGAATTATGAAAAGATCAATATAAATGGTAACGCTGAGAATCCAGCGCCTATTGTAAAGAATAGTCAAGCAAGTAATTTAAGTGATGTTAAAGAATTAAGTAAAGGTTTTGGGACCTTCACTGGAGTAAAGAAAGGCTTTGGCCAGAGTTCAGAGTTAGAGAAGACTGGGGTAAGAACCGACATAGATACAATAAGGACTAAATTGGTTGATCTTCTTCAACAGTATAAATATGGTAAATTTTCTGAAGCGTTTATCACATCAAGATCAGCTTACTTGGACAGTTATGAAGGAATAGAAATTCCTCTAAGGCCGATAAATCCAGACTTTACTCTTGATATGGAAATAAAATTTGCAGAGCTCCGCAATATGATTCAACAGCATCAACCATACTCAAAAATTGAGGCAAAGGTTGTAGAAATTAGAGGTGGATTAGATGAATCTGAAAGGTTAGTAACGGGCACTGGTGTGATAGCCCCTACATTGGCATTTTCCACTTCTTTTTCAATAATATTCAGAGAAGGTCTTGAATCAGCACTTATAATTGGCGCTATCATTACATATCTAGAAGCATCACGTAACGCACAATATAAGAAGCATGTTTATCTAGGTATCTTGATAGCTATAATCGCAACTATCGTTACATGGTTTATCGCCCGATTTATTATAGATATAACAGGCGCCAGTAAAGAACTGATTGAAGCAATTGCTGCTATCTCAGCAGTAGCAGTATTATTCTGGGTAAGTTTCTGGATACTAAATAAGGTTGAAACAAAAAAATGGATAGAATTTGTAAAGGCAAAAGTATGGCAAGCAACAACTACTGGAAGCGTAATGGTCTTTGCAATGCTATCATTTTTTACTGTTTACCGAGAGGGTTTTGAAACTGTTTTATTTTATCAGGCTATGTTCTCATTTGCAGAGAATATGGAAATTTTTGTCCTACTAGGACTAGTCCTGGGTTTGACTGTAATTATTAGCATTGTGTTTATGATTAGAAAGTTGGGAAAAAAGCTGCCACTCCGAGTATTGTTTGGTCTGACGATGGCAATTGGAGCGTACATGTCTATTGCATTCATAGGTAACGCAGTCAGGGAGTTCCAAGAGGTGGATTATATCCCAACCACCCATCTATTTGGAATTATACCAAGGTTGGAAATAAACCTAGCAGCAATGACTGGTATTCATCCTACGCTGGAAACAACAATTGCCCAAATAATTCTAATTTCAATATATTCAGCGGGTGCTCTTTACATTTTGGTAATACAGCCTCGCAGAAAGAAGTTGATTGAATCATCAAGAAAATCTATGGCACATTTAAAAGATGGTGAATAAAGATGATTTGGTTAATGTCAACTCTTGGGAACGCAATTGGCGAAATTCAAAATTTTGGAGTGAGCGAAAAAATAATGAAATTTACCAAACGGAAACTTAATAATCTTAATACGATTAAAATTAATTAATGCTAGGGACCATTAGCATGAATTCTGAAGAAGAGCTCTACCTAGGAACGGCCGAATCTGAACATGTTGAAATGTATCTTAAGGCTATTTGGCATATGCGTGAACGGAAGGAAACGGTGAAAGTGAGTTCTATTGCTAAAAATCTAAACGTGAGACAGCCCTCAGTTGTCCAAATGCTCCACAAACTAAATGATGCAAATCTTGTAAAGTATGCGAAAGGGAATGCCGTAATGAAATTAACAACAGAAGGTGAAAGAATAGGAGAACGTATGATAAGGAATACAAGACTTTTAGAAGTGATGATGAAGGAAGCCTTAAAAATTGAAATTGATGAAGAGATGGTATGTGGCATAGAACATCACATGAAGGAGATATTTACTGATGCCTTATGTACGTTATTGAAACATCCTAGGTCATGCCCGCATGGTTATGATATTCCATTGGGGAACTGTTGCAAAGAATAACTTTATACAAGATAAACCCCACATCATGAGGAAATTTTGAGTTCATTTTATTTTTTAGATTGAGACTATTCTATGTCAACTGAATATAAGGAATCTTGGACTATGTTTAGAGGAAATATGAAGAGAACTGGTTCAACAAAAACAAAACCAATAATTAGACCATTACTTTACTGGACAATAGAGCTAGGCCCAGTTATATCTTCTCCAGTTTTTGAAGGGGGTTTTCTGTACGTCGGTACGATGACAGGACGTTTATTTTGTTTAGATATAATAAAAAGACAAATCAAATGGCATTATAATACTGGAAGTCCTATAGTCTCATCCCCAATAATATTGAACAATAAAGTGATTTGTGCCACATACGATTCTTGGATAAATAATGATATTTCAAATTATAATTCCATTTTTTCAATTGATAAGAATGATGGCAGTATGGGCTGGAGACTACAAATTACAGCAGATATTTTTTCATCACCATGTGGTGTAGGAAAAAATATAGTTTTGGGATCAATGGATCGCAATCTGTATTTTCTCGATGAGAGGGGAAAAATAATTTGGAAATATGAAACTAAAGGTCAAGTTTGGTCCTCTCCATCATACTACGACAATAATATATATTTTGGATCAGACGATGGCTTCATTTACTCCGTCGACTCAGATGGACTTCTAAGATGGAAATCAAAGCTCAATGGTAGAGTACGTTCCTCATCGCCGTGTCTTTCAGAAAATTTAATTTTTATTGGGACACATGAAGGTGGGATATATTGCCTAAGCAGTATCGATGGTACAATAAAATGGAGCAAGACCGTGACAAGGCCAGTTTTATCATCTCCGCTCTTGGTAAAAGATAAAATCATATTTGGAACTTCAGACAATAGACTTTACTGCTTCACTCTAGAAGGATCTAAAAGTTGGGAATTTGAAACAGCCGGAAAAATTTGGTCATCACCATCGACAAGTGAATACGACGAGTTACTGTTTTTCGGAAGTCTAGACTCTTTTATTTATGGAATAAATTCCCGCACGGGCAATCAAGAATGGAAGTTTCCAACAATGGGAAGCATTGATTCCTCTCCGTGCTTATCGGATGGAATGCTGTTTGTTGGCTCCAGGGATGGCATAATGTATTGTTTTGAAAGATACAAAGAGCCTACTTACATTCGCTAAAATATCATGCGACCAATTAGGACAAATTAAAATGGATTTGAATTTTAATTGATATTATTCTTAGCATCAACCTTGAATATTGTTCCATCTCGTTTATAGTTAGATAGAACATATAAGTTACCATCAGGGCCAATTTGAAGATCGGTAATTACTCCGAAATTCCTGCCGAAAATTATGCTGTTTGTTTCATTATTGGTGTTGGCTTCCTTATCTGACAGCGGGCCAGAAAGTACTAAATGTGTCCTTGTCTTGTCCAATGGAAAATTAAAAATGGTACCGTTTTTTACGCTACCTACTAAGAGTGTGTCCTTATACTTTGGCCCGAGTTTATCTGTATGCAAAAATAAAACTGAGGTAGGTGCTACAGTATCTCTCCACACAAATTCTGGATCTCTATAAGTACCCTTTCCTCCAAAATCTTCCAAGTTATCTTTATTGAATCCGGGGGTCTCGTTAGAGAAACCGATTACCTCTTTCCATCCGCTATTAAATCCAGGCAATGCAAGATTAATTTCATCGTCAGTGCTACGGCCATTTTCTGTATCCCAAAGATTTCCTGTCAGCGGGTCGAAGCCTATGCCGAAGCTATTTCGTAAGCCGTAGGAATAATACTTGTTCAAGGGGTCCTCGTCTCCAAGCAATCCCTTATTTCCAACAACTCCTCCATCGAAGGTAACTCTAAGAATACCACCTCTACCATCAGGAGGAGGACCATTTTTATTATTCTGAGCTTTGGTCATAAACGTTTGATTTTGTATATAATTTAAGTTACCAATTACGAGGTACACACTTTTATTGTCAGGCCCTATCTTTAACACTCCTCCATTGTGAGATGGTCCGGGTATTGTAGGAAGGTCCAAGAGCAATTTTGGATTTACCAAGCTGCCATTATTATATTCATATCTGTAGAGCCGATTTCCCAAAACTTTACCTCCGTCGCTATTCTCCGTTTCAGTGTAGAACAAAAATACGTATTTTGGTTTATCCGAAGTTGCAATACCTAATAATCCTCTTTCACTTACATTTGCCACGTTGACATCCAAAACGGTCCCTGTAACCGTACCATTCTTAATTTCCTTCACTTTTCCAGTATTCTTTTCTATAACTAAAATATCATTAGGCCCTAAAAAACTCATTCCAGTTGGAAACTTAAATCCAGAGGCATATTCTTGAGCCTGCAAGCCCGTATCATTTAGTTGAGGGGCATCAGAACTTTTAGTCGTTTGACCAAATACGTTGAAACTATGTCCAATTAATATTAATGATACAAAACCCAACACAATCATAATACACATAAAGGGATTAGACTTCGACGAGATTTGCAAGTGAACTTAAGGAAATAACTAATTTAGATTATTTATTAACGTTTAGTATGAAGCTTGATCGAACTCAAATGCATAGCCGATGAGCTTTAGATTATAAGCCACTAGTTGAAATTGTAAGCTCAATTTGTTATTTTAGAAAGTTTGTTTGAGTACCATTTACTCATCCCAAATGGAATGACTTTTCGTGGTCCTTTCCATCCATAACTTGATAAACGCTTCCACCATCTAAGATAATGAGAAGCATTGGCAACCCTTCTATAAAACTTAAAGCATTCCAAATTTTCCCAATAAATGAGACAAATTCAGTGAAAGGATATTTTGGCTTGATTTTCTCTTGATTATGATACTATGATCCTCATTGCTTGTCTGGAATGGGAAATTTTATTATTGAATTTATAAGTGCGATTCTAAGTAACTTTCTTATATTATTAGTACATTGAATAATTTTAAAAAATTCATATTAATTATTTATAATGAATTACTGTCATATGGAAATTAGAAGCAATTTCAAAATTATATTACTTTTTGGCATATTTTTAATCTCAAGCGTAATATGTAGTCCCGTACTGGCACAAATACCACCAGAGGGAGGAGCATCTGTAAAAATAACCACTCCTTACGATTCAGCTAAAGTTCCTTCCGGTGAATTGACCATTTACGGTACATCATCAGATGATGATACCAAGAATTGTCAGGTTTTTGTTGACTGGAATGATCTTAAACCAATGCAAATTGTTACTCCGCAAGGTCCTAAAGGGAATGAAGATTATTCAAAGTGGAGCTATACATATACCAGTGGTTATCATAATATAGTTGAAGGATCGAATGAACTCACATCAAAAATAACATGCTACGACCAAGCTCAAAATGAGATATCAAAGTCCTATTCGATTAACGTTACCGGAAAAAATGAAGGTAGCGAAACTAACAATACTGTGCAACAATCAGACGTAAATACTGATACCTCAAAAGAAGATGCCAATAGTTTACCTGTGCAGAATATCAATAATAATACTGCAAACAATACCTCTAAACAATCAGATGAAAATACTAGTACTGACAAGGAATCCAATAATAGTTTACCTGAGCAAAATGTGAAAAGTAGCGGGACCTATAAAATTCTCCCACTTTATTCAGAATCAAATGAAAAGGTAAAGAATTCTGCATCATCGAAGGATAGTGATAAATCAGATGTAACTAGTACTCAAGCAAGTGAATCTTTGCACAGTGATAAAACCAATTTGAAGCCTCTAACAACACAGCAAGAACAAAACTCAGGAGAGACAACTGCTGTAGATACAAGCAAATTTCATAGTAGTGAAGGTACAGTTGAAGTTACCAATCCTGATACAAGTAAATCTCATAGTAGTGAAGGTACAGTTGAAGTACTTCATCGAGATACCAATAACTTACCGGCAGATCAAAAAATAAGTGGTAGTCAGAATAGACCATCAAGCAACAATCCGGACTCTGACAGCTTACTTAATCATAATAACGAAGGTAGTTCAGTATTCGGACTCAAAATGAAAGCTTCTAATGAGGATACTAAAACTGAGCCAGACAATAAAATACAAAAACTACAGGAAAAAATAGCCGATAAGATGCAACCATTTGGCTTAGTTGGATAATTTCAATAATCAATTATTCGATGTTCTTTTGAACTTATTAACTAGAAAGAACAAGCGATGCTAAACTAAATAACTACAAAAACTAAATGATTGGCTTTGGCTGATATTAAGTATCTTACAATTGATAACGTTCGTGTTAGATATACAGATAAAAACCAAAAGGGATTTCCACTTGTACTTATTCATGGTTTGGGAGGCTCAATAGAAAGCTGGATTAATAATATTGAATTCTTATCCACAAAATTTAGGGTTATTGCTCTAGACCTCCCCGGCTTTGGGTTGAGCGATAAACCTAGGGTTAGTTATACAATAAAGTATTACGTGAATTTTCTAGAGAAATTCATTAATAAATTAAAGATAAATCATCTTTACTTAATTGGTTCTTCTCTAGGTGGCCATATTGGGGTAGAATTTACCCTAAGAAATAGGAAAATGGTTGATAAGCTCATTCTAATTAGTCCTGCTGGATGCATGCCAAAATCCTTCAAGGGGACCATTACCTTAAAAAGGTACATCAAAATAGTTAAAGCTAAATCTGCAAATGATGTATTCAAAATATTAAGCTCTATTGATAAAACTATGGTGAGCCATTCATACGCAAATGTCCTATACAAAAGATTATCTTTGCCAGGTTCAAAATATGCATTTATTTCTGCGCTGAAAGGCAGTGCAAAGTCCCCACGATACGAAAGTAAGCTCACAAGAATTAATACTAATATGTTACTGCTATGGGGAAAAGAAGATAATATGATCCCACTAAAATATGTCCGTCCCTTCATCGAACAAGGTAACTCAAGGATCATCATACTTGAAAACTGTGGACACAGACCTCATGCTGAAAAAGCAAAATTGTTTAATAAAATAGTAAAGGATTTCTTAACCGAGTAAAATGCAGTATATGGTAAAATTTTACATAAGATTATACAATTGATGCAATCAGTTATTTTACAAGTACAAAGAAAAGTACTTAATTAAAGAAAAATTATACTGATAATTCTAGGAGATGATATACTGACAATACTTATAAAAATTAAATTTAATAACAATTTGTGAAATATTATTTAATAATACTTTTCCTAATATCAAATTTCTTCTTATTTACTATTGCTAACGTTAACACATATGGATTTGAGGTAGCAAAGGTGAGTTACTTGAATGATTTCAAAAATGTACCATTAATTCCCGTAAAAGCCAAAATTTTGCCACAGTATGATGAATCTGTTCCACAGCCAATAAACAAAGTTAAATCAACTACAGAAGTGAAGGTAAATGATGTTAAGGAAGCTCTTAATCCAACAGAATCTGCTCCTGCATCAATGGGTATAAAAATATTGTCACCAAAAAGTGGAAAGGAGATTCCGGATGGAAATCTTACTATTTTAGGTATTTCGACAGACACAGAAAAATCAAATTGTAGCGTATCAGTAGATTTGAATAACCAAAAACCATTCCAAAAAGCCAAAGCAACAGGACCATACGGGGACAATGATTATTCATCATGGACATTCACATACTCTCCTGCATACCATACAATCGAAAATGGCATAAATGACCTAACATCAAAACTTGAATGTGTAGAAAATTCCAAGGTAATTACAAAATGGCATAGTATTAACGTGACCGGTGTGACCACAGAAGATTCGAAACCAGCCTCATCGTTAGTTTTTCATGATCCTCTTGGAATCCTTCCACAGTTAAAAACTGTATCCACAAATCCGTCAGCAAGTAATATTGAAAAATCTAATAACGACACGACCACTGCTTCAGAACTTTCTGCCCGTCTACAGTTACTAAAAGATAAGATGTATTCAACAGAATCTCAAAACTCTACTATGAGTCTCCCCATTCCAAAACAATTGTTAGTTGAAGCAAGTCTACTAAAAGGGGTTGTTACTAATGGAGCTACACAAACTATTGATGTAAAGGTTTTGGACGCCAATACTAATGAAACAGTATCTGGCGCAGATGTTGTAGCAAAAATTGGAAAAAGCAATTATTCCAACGGGACTTCTGACGCGTCCGGTGTATACTCTCATTCTTGGAATATAACTTCGAATACTCCATCTGGTAAATATGATGTACTGGTTTCGGCATCTGCTAATGGCTATGAACCGGCATCGATAACAGGAAATTTCCAAGTTCAAAAACAATTGTTGGTTGAAGCAAGTCTACTAAAAGATGTAGTTGCTCCTGGCGACAGTCAAAATATTGATGTAAAGGTTTTGGACGCCAATACTAATGAAACAGTATCTGGCGCAGATGTTGTAGCAAAAATTGGAAAAAGCAATGATTACAGCGGAACTTCGGACGAATCAGGTGCATTTTCT
>DATEFQ010000063.1:0-29908 GCA_035280585.1 Nitrososphaeraceae archaeon | reverse complement strand
AAATCCGGATCTGAAAAGAAATCCTCATCATCAGAGTCAAAATCTTCATCTAAAAGTGAAGTAACACAAAACGCTACAATGCTCAATGCCAGCAGCAGTAACATGACTGGCAACGGAACAATGATGAGTGGGAATATGAGCGGAAACGCAACTATAGGAGGAAACCAATCCACAACATCCGGTCCTACGGTAGTTATTACGCCCGGATCGTCTTCTCCAAGCAATGCCAAATTCTTTGACCCTCCAAAATTGACAGTATCAAAAGGCACAACAGTAACTTGGAAAAACGGTGATTCAACAATGCACACAGTAACATCAGGAAGTGCTCAAGGGGGAGAATCTGGTACAGTATTTGACTCGAGTTATTTAACTGGTGGAAAAACATTTCAGCACACATTTAGTGACGCAGGAACATTTGACTACTATTGCACTCTTCATCCTTATATGAAGGGTCAAGTAGTGGTAAACTAACTCTCCTTTTTTCTCTTTTTATAACAAAGCAAAATTTCACTCTATAAAAAAATATTTCTTATCAATATCGTAACGATTATGGTACTTTTCTCCAAATTTTATCTTAACTTTTGATGAGGGTAGTTGTCCAGAAAAAGAAAGTACTAAAACAATTTTCTGACTTTTCTTTCAACAGGTTTTAATCTGCATTTGTTCATTCAAAGTTATCATGATACTCCAAATAGTTACGACTGCAATTATCGCTATAATAATGACCCTAGGGGTAACAGCAATTGCGAAAATAAACCATTTCTCACTAACTAATGAAACGAGTACGGTCTGAATTAAATTAAATATTTTATCCCTGATTGCGAAGGTTACATATTAAAGTATCTCGCACTTGTTCAATATCTCTAAGACATCGTAAGCGGTCTATTCATAATTGCCTCTATGAAGGTTTTATACTAAAAGCACATTAAAAAAAATTTAATTTTACTTTCCGTCACAATATGATAAGGCCAGTTTGAATTGTTCAGTGCTAGTGTACAACCCATTTTGTTCAAAGCCTATAATTTTGTCTCTGCAATCAGAATACCCTTTCATCATTCCTTCAGTATAGAGTATTCCAACATACATTAATAAAAGAACGGCCATGACGATTGCTGCAGAACTAAGTAGGATTAAAGATGTTTTTGGTTCACCGTGCATCGACTTTGTAGTTAAACCTGTCTTTTTCACTGGAGCCTCTAATATAATGCTCATATTCGTACCTCCATTGGCATTTGATTTTTCTTCATACATTTCATATGGCAAAACTGTCACTTTAATTCTAGTAATAATCGCTTGTTACTCGTATCAACCATTTATTAGATCTAAAATCTGGAAATAACGTTTCTACTTTTGGATTTCATGTGATCTTATTAATCTTAGGCTTTGAAGAATACACAAAATTAATACTAATATTCTTCTCGAGATAACTGAATAAAAAATGCCAGAAAGTGTCAATTCTTAAACTCTTCAAGTATGAGGATTATTGAAATGTCATATCCAAATCGAATTGTAAAGAGATTGCTCGAGACAGAATTGAGTTCAAATTCTATGCCGCCGAAAAACATTTGCAAATATTGAGCGATATGGAAGCCAAGGGAGAGACTCCTAGTGATTCTAGGGCTAGGTTAAATTGGGAAATAGAAATAGAAAAGTTACTTTTTCATCTTATTGGCGCTATGGATTGCCTTCTTGATAGAATTAATGAGAGATTAAATCTGAAACTGGAAACTCGAAACGTAACCATAACAAACGTTTGTAAGAAATTACGTTTGAAAAAAAGAAATGACTTGATAAAGGAATTGTGGGATTTGCTGAATCCACGCAATCCTATTCGTTCCTGGTTGAAGATTGTGATCGACCTTAGAAATACCGGCATGCATAGAAGCATTATGAATGTCCGTTTTGCGAAAGGCAAGATGCATATATCCTTTATCAACGATTCAGATTCTGATTTAGAAATAATTTCATATTTGGATGATCGAATTCAAAGAATGAGGGATTTAATAGATAATATTATCCGCAGAGAGCCATTGCTTAGAAGAGAATATCTTCCTAAGAGACGAAGTAAATATGTTGGTAGAAAATTAAGGTAACAAACATCTGTTTATAGTAGACAAAAAGCGACTGAAAAAGAGATTATAAAATAATAAACTAAATAGAACACGAGAAAGGATTAATTAAATAGCATTGAATGATAAAAATATCAAACGTTTGATAATAGTAATAAAAGAACTTTACTAGACTTATTGTGCTTGTAAGACGACTATACCTTATGATTTCAACACGAATGAAAAAAGAAAGGCCATTGTTATTTACTCCAGTCTTAAAAGAAGCGAAAGTTACAAAACCAAAAGGTGGAAATCCAAAGACTTCCTCCATACTATTGGTATCGGCAGCCATATCCATTGTTGTTGTATTGTTGACTTTTGCAGCAGCATTACCACATACAGAGGCATGGTTCGAACAATATTCTGAATGTAGAGACAAAATAATAGGATTTGAGCAAATGGGACTTTATAAAAGCACCGGAGATTTCAAGCTAGCATTATCATACTGTGACTTAAAATAAAATGTGAGCTTTTATAACGGTCAGACCCAACAAATGGGTTCTGACTGAATGACGGCATATAGTCATCTGAAATTTTTTATTTATTTATCCTATTGCTCGATCGTGAGTGCAAGCAGAAGAATAAGCGCTAAATATGGAACAGATCTCATATGTCAATGTTGTAGAGAAACCAAGGCTATCTCTAAATTGAACTAATTAATTAGGTTCTAGAAATATGAAAAATCCTGATATTCAGATGTGCACTTGTCGAATCAGATTCTATAGTTAAAGCCAATCCATCAGATAACCAACTAAGTATCCTAGATTGGAACTTATACGTAGTATGTAGTAATGAATAGATCCAAATTTAATTCAAGATATACTATGTTGTTACTATTTATAAATATCATAAGCAAAAGTTAGGTGGAGATACAATATTGATAACAAGAAATAAAGGCATAGTTCAAACTAGACGTGATAGTATGAAATCAAAAATATCTTACTATTAACATATGATGATTCTGACTAAAAAAAAGAAAAGAATGAAACGAGGGCTCTATCTAGCATATCCGCAACTGTTCTTATCCTAATCCGAACGATTTATCAACTACCTATCCTTACAAGGGAGAATATGATAGCAGGAATATTGGGCTCACCAGCTGGTGTAGTATCAATAAGACCGCAACCTTGACCGACAGCTGATACTGACATTACTGTATTTATGACATCATTTGCTTTCAATGGCATAATTGCCTGTGACACAAGGACCACTGTATCATTAACTGAATTGACTGCATTGCGAGTGTTACTATTTGCCACAAATTGACCATTTTGTCTAAGCCACAAATCAACATTACAAGTTGTACTACCAGAAGTCTTTCCCACTTGACCTGCTGCTACGATTAGGTAACTTCCAGCTTGATTGATAATCACATCAGCTGAGTTTCTAGTACTACTATGTGTAATACCTCCATTGATGTAATCATTAGAGTCCATAGGTACAAATACTGGCTTAGTATTAGTTGGTTGGATTGATTTGGTATGCGATAACTGTGCGGCTGGCGTAAGTGTGGCATTCTGGGCATTTTGCGCAAACGCTTGTGGTGCAATTAGTATCCCTGAAATACCGGCTAACACTAAAGCAAAAGCGCCCAAGGTTAACATTTTTTCGCTTCCGCTGAATCTCGACATTCTCAAAATAAATGTGGATTTCATTGTATAGAATATTCTTATAGTAAATTACTTAAGTTTTGCAACATCTAATTCTGTTATATAATGCTGAAAAATATCATAGAAAAATAATACGCCCTTACCTTCATTTCAATTCAAAAACGTGGTCATTATCAGCTATATTATACGAATGGCAAAATTGTCCTGTATTATTTACTACACTAGAGCTGACACAAATGATTACCTAATCTTTATTCATATCGACTAAATCTTTATCAGTTTTCCAGTAGCAAAAAAACCTAGGAATCCCAATGAATGTGAATAGTATCGAAAAATAATATCAAAAACGACAAGAGTTTCGTTTCTTAATTCCATACTTGTATTAAAGATTTTTTATAATATGATAACGAAAATAATCCACTGAGACAACGGAATCATCGCGGTGTGCCCAACTCCTATTATGTGACGCACAATCATGGCCCACCAGTATTATTACTCTAATCCATGGCCAGTTATAAAGGCGAGTTTGTTAGGCTTAAGAGAAACCTTGCCATTATTAAAAGTAAATTAGATAAAAGCAGAAATGTGAATTTAAAAATGCGTAAATCTTGTCACTTTCTACTATTCAAAACTTTCAGAATTGTACATCAGCTCAATTATATATTTGCCCGAGCAAAATGTAGCAGCCTAAAACACAGCAACTGGTGGGGCTCGGTTGTCTCTTGTTCATTCAACTGGCTTTGTCTTCAAACCCATCAGTTGCTATTTATTGTTGCTTTAATTTAAATCCTGATCGTATTTCTATTTACAATCAACTCCGAGAACGTTACCAATGGTAATTACATTACTACTTATCGTATTTATATTACAACTGCCAGATTAAGCAAACAAATGCTGGATTATTTCAAAAAGCCAGTCGGCGTAGCATTACTCAATTGAAATTAGTCAGTCTATTTTTATTTTGATGTCAAAATCGGGACATTTAGAAGCATCGTAAAATAAAAAAGGGAAGCGCAAAAGTGGGATTTAAGTTCTTACAATTATAGCTTGTTGTTTACCAACCGTTTTTCTGTCTAAGACAATCACTTTTTGCGTCGTCGTCTGCTGACTGGACCATCCTGCATTCTCCATGGTTAGTGTAGCACAAGGAACCATTCGGGCTAACCGGGGTGGAATAACACCATAAGAACGCGACATCTGATTTTGCCCCTTCGATGTGTTGTGCGCCATATGAAAGAACGATTGCTGATCCAAGCATTGCAATTGACAATGCTATTATTGCACCAAGAGTTCCGCACTTATTCATAGTGTTTTTCTAGTAGATACAATAATTAAGGTTTCAGGGAAAAATCCTATATTAAATAATTCGGAATTTTGATACTACTACTTAGTTCCCTAAATGTTCTCTGATTAGGATATAAAGTCTTGAATCTACCAAGATCTCTATTAGTAACAATATATCCTTATTGACTTGTAATTCACGAAAAACTTGAGGAATACCTACTCAATGAGCCAATCCGGAGAAATCGCCAATCTCTGAAAGATCGTTCAGATCTGTGCTATCTGCCTCTATAATGGATCTGTTCTTTGTGGCAGTGGCTAACAAGTAGAAGTATGTGATATTAAATTTGGCAATTTCTATAATTCTGTGTCATTAATCTCCTAACTTCTTAATGACTTTGCTATTATTATCATCAACATCTTTGTCTACAAAAAAATTATGTAAGTCATTATTAGCCATATCTCTTTGCATTTCGCTGTTTTCTATATCAGGCAAGATTGGATCATTCGTATTATTCAATGATTTGTTAATATCACTTATTGATAATGTGGCCAAGACTAATTTACTATCGTCTGGTGACATTATAGGAATTTCAGAGATGGCAGTTTTACTCATCAATTCAAAATAATCCAAAATTGGATCTAAAGGACGCAACATAGGTGGATCACATATCATAATACTTGCCACATTCATATCTTGACTTATTGAAATATTTGTTAAATCTTCAATATAGACCATTCCTTCAAACTTATCATTATTATTAGTAACAACTAGTGATTTAACGTTTAGGTCTCTCATAATTTGAATAGCATCATTTACTGTTGTATTCTTATTTACGTTATAGAAATCTGGATTCATCACATCCTTTACTTGATAGTTTTTTAACTTTGATTCATGTTTCTTAGCATTTAACAACTGCATCTTTATATTGGAAACATAATTTTTGTAAATATAATTATCTTTACCGGAAATAATATTTGAGATGATTACTGAAATGACAGTCGGAATAAGAAGAGTATAACTTCCAACAATTTCAATCCCCATCACAATTGCAGAGATTGGAGTTCTAGTACTGGCAGTAAGGAAAGCAAAAATTGAGATCAAAGTAGCAGACGTTGTGTCAATATACATGAATAATCCAAAGGAGTGAAATAGTGTAATTAGAGCTGAGCCGATAAGACCACCAATAACCAAAGTTGGACCAAGTAAGCCCGTACCATTCTTAGATGCATTGGAAACTGATGTCGCAAAGATTTTCATTAAAATTACCGGAAACATTATCCACAGCGGAAATATCTGATAATTACCAACTGTTCCTAGTTGTAACCATCCATACCCGGTACCAAGTATCTCTGGAAACCCAATTGCGAAGATCCCAATAATTAATCCCCCTAGCGCAGGCTTGAAATAAAGTGGAATTTTTATAGATTCAAAATGTTTTTGAAAAAAATGAACTGTCCTTACATATCCTATTCCTATTATCCCTATGATAGCTGCAATTACACCGTATGCAGCTAAAGATTGAAGACTTGTTTTTGCAATAAACTCATGTGGAAGATATAAGAAAGATGGCCAATTTAGAATAATTCCTGAAACAATGTAACTTGTTATTGATGCCAGGAACACAGGAAAAAGAGATTTAACAATGAAATCCCTGCGATATAGAAATTCCAAACTAAAAATTGCTCCGCCAAAGGGTAATCTTAAGATGCCTCCTATAGCTGAACCCATACCTGCAGTAATTGCAATACGAATTTCCTCCTCATTAAGTTTGAAAACTCTACCTATTATTGATGCTAGTGCCGAACCAGTATGCGCTAGTGAATCTTCAATCCCACCACTGGTACCACATCCTACTGCAAGAATATTGGAAAAAGTTCTTAAGGATGAAATTTTTAGACTAAATTGATTTTTCTTGTTGTGAAATTCATCGCTAATTTCTTCTATCCCATTCTTACCAAGAGCAGTTGATAATTTTGTTGAAAGTATTCCAATGACAAGTCCGACAAGTCCTAGTATTATTGGGATGAGCCATGGTTTGAGGACATACAATGTGTAATTGGAAGTCAAGTTTGCTACGTCTTCCGGATTAGGTTGAATATACCTCACTATATCGCTAAGAAAAAACGATGAAAAAATTCTTATTGCTTCATATGCGACAATTACTAATAATCCTGATAGTACTCCTATGATTATACCGATGACGGTCCATTTTCTAAGGTACGCTAGATCGAGGGTCGTCCAATCAAATCTCCTCACAAACCTATCTAGTGCTCTCGTTGCATTCAATTTTATTTATGGACATTGTGATGAAAAAGGCTGATATTCATTGAGCTCAGTTATTATTTACAATTTTTGTTAAAATTATTAGGCTTGAACATCTCATGATATTTTTGAAACATATAGCTTCTTTGCAGTATACATCCACCCAAATTATATACTTAATTTAAATTACTCAAGAATATCAAATATACCAATGAATATCTTACTATTAGTAAGTACCATTTTTTGTATAGTGTTATTAGCATTTATCGCCTATGCATTTGTCAACAACAGTAATCTTAAATTAATCAATCAAGTAGCTAACACTAGTAATCGGTCAGGGGTTGATACATCTACTGACAATGACACGGCCAATGAGACAGAGAACCAATAAATTAATTGTTTTATAGAATTGCTTCCAAATCATTTTATGATCTTCTGTTTTGAAAATCTATTTGCATTACATTAACTTACTTTCAGATCAAATAACGCTTGTTCTGTCTTGATTGGAATAAAATTAATTCCCATGACGCTTACTTGTATTGAATATTGGCCCGGTTGATCGAATTTATACGGAATTTTAACGATTCCTTCAGCTGTATGGAGCAATGGTTGTCCAGTTTTAGTAGAGGCTCTAAAAACTTCGCTATTCATTTTGGTTATTGCAAAATCATAGTCTACGTGGACTTGCACTGATTGTGTTGATGGTTGCAAAAATTTAATCATAAACTGTGTGTCTACGTTCTTTGTAACTGGAAAGGGCTGAATTTGTAAGTCAATATTGAGGCTTTTTCCGTCTGTAGTCGCTTTAGTATTGGATGAATTAATTTGAACTGAGTTGGTGATTTGCGTACTATTTGTTGCTGTGGTATTTGCGGCATTTGTGGTATTTGCGGCATTTGCGGCATTTGTCGCATTAGTAAAATTTGCTGTATCAGTTGTTTGTAAAAAACCAATTGCAGAATTATTAAGGATTGGAACAATGACAAATATTGCAAGAGAGAAACAAATTAGAAAATATATACAACCAATTTCTTTATTCATTATTTGATATAATGATAATTATTTAATAAGTCTTACAATGTCTGACTCTCTAAAATTATTCTTTGTATTAGCATACACTAATTATAAAACCATTCACACGTGGATCTAAGCGAAAAATCACCCTTCAGGTCATTGAATTGACATTGATTCAGACGTATTGTTGTTCTGTGGACAGTTTTAAGGTATGGTTCTTCAAAGCAAGGGACAAATCTGTATGTTTCTTTATCTAAGCAGCACATGTGTCTTTGCCTTGAAAGCAGGCACTACTTGGGACATTCGATGAGCACTGATGAGTTTCTTTTCCTGCTTGGACTGGATTTGGCACGCCGACAAAAAATTATTTTTTTCAGCTTTACTAATTACTAGATTTCTTCTTTTAAAAAGGTCTTAGTATTAACTTTTTTATAACTGAACGTAGTATTCACAAGCCATAAGAAGATCTAAGACATTACGAGATGGACCCGTTTTGCGATCACCAACTGGCCCGTCAAACCATTTTATAATTTGTTGAGTATCACAATAACAGTCAACCAAAAACTATGATTCATTCTGGTGGGCCAAAATTCTCAAAAGCTCGCTTGTTTTGATTAACAAAATTAAGTAATAATTAAATAAATACCCGAGGTCTTGTATTCAATGTCTACTAACAACAATATTGTTAGTATTGTAGAAGATGAGCCAGATATCAGAAACTTATTTCATGATGCTCTGTCTAAGACGGTTTACGGAGTATTACTTCTTAGTTTTTGCGATTCTGTTCTAGCTCTAGAACACTTTAGATATAACAAAGGAAAATACCGATTAGTTATTGCAGATTGGAGAATGCCAAAACTGAATGGTCTAGAATTTCTAAACACGGTAAAGCAACTAAACCCAAATGTTAGATCGATACTCATAAGTGCCTACGAAGTTCAAAATGAACCAAGTTTCCAAAGATACATCGAAGAGGGAATTATAGATAGATTCATTCAAAAACCAACTACACTGAACTATCTATGCAGGGAAGTAAACAATCAGATTCAGGCCTGAACTGATAATTAATTTGTAATCCCCCTAAATATCCCAATCTTTGAAATCAGGATTCTAATAGTGAAATTTCTTCCAAAGTGTTAATTCATGATAGCTCCCTTAGTTCTAATCAATTTTTGATTATTGAGGCACAATTCAAATATATGTACATGATTTCATGGCAGGGATTTTCATTAACATTTTTGATGGAGCGATGGAATAATCTAACCTTGGATCTCGCTTTAGTATAGGCGCTTCAGTTGATAAATATGCGGCAAATAAATTATTAAACAAACATTTTTCCATCTTTAAGTATCTATATCTTTAATAGGCAAATTTATTAATAATTTACATGTATAAGTCTGGGAGCCGAAGCTCTCTTTTTTCGATTATTTCTGTAAGTATAATATTGATGGGGGCTGCTGTATTACATACAAGCTTTTCACAAGTCCCTGCCCCGTTTTCAGTATCTTCTTTCGTTGTAGGGAAGGATAAACCTCTCTCTATGGCATATGATCAAAAAACAAATAAAATTTATGGAATATTTGCAACAGGTACTGGAGAAAAGAATCTAATTCATGTCATCGACACCGCTCAAAAGAAAGTCATCGACACCATTAAAATAGGATCACAAAAAAGCGATTATCTGACTAATATTGCGATAGATCCCGACAGAGGAGTTATTTATGCAACAGGTCAACATCTCGTTAATGAGAATGATACCACCGTCGCATATGATACATTATACGTAATCAACCCGACTGATAATAAATTTAAGAGAATTCAATTGTACGGTGAAACTGAAGATGGTAAAGAAGGAGGCTTGGCAGGCGTTTCTGTTAATCCTGTTACCAACATGATTTACGTTGGTTCATTATATCCAGAGGGAGGAAAACCTGGGATGTATGTTATTGATGGAAATACATTTCAAGCAGCCCATATAGATAAATGGCAGTACGGAATAAAAGATATTCTATTAGATCCAGAATCTAACCTACTCTATGCAGGTGCAAAATATGACAACATGATTTCAATATTAAATCAATCAAATAACAAAATAGTTGCTAATATAACAGCGGAAAGTCCAATTGCGATATCCCTTGACAACGAAAATAAGATACTATATGAAGCAGGCAGTGATGGAAAAGTCAATGCTCTCAATCTACCTACTGGGAAAAATACATCAAGTATAGAGGGACAATTTGTAAAAAATATCCTGTACAACCCAAACGACAAATTACTCTATTTGATTGATCAAAATATGACCAATATTTTGTCTAAAAACTCAAACGTCACAAAAAGCATTGCTGTAGGAGTAAACACTACAAACAATGTCCTAAATAAATTTGAAACAGATTTCATAGTTGATAATATCGTTGTCAATCCATCAAGCGACCAAGCATATCTCTTAGGATATGATGGTAAGAATTCAAAATTATTTATTTTAAACGAACACTAGCTGTCAGTCCTTCAGTCCAAATAAGCTAATAGCATGTTATACTCGTAAACCTAACTCATAATACCAAAGATAAAATGAACCAGAAAATGTATTCAATATCCAGAAGAATGATGATTTCTAATAGAACTAATTTTGTCCATCCGGATCGTGTCCTGATGGTATCATAAAGATATACTAAGATAATTTTGATTAATACAATGATATCAAGTGCAAAAAAGATACTTTTGTTTTGAATGTGGGACAAATGTTGTTGAAGACAAAATGGAAAATAGAATAGCAGATTGGTTTGGTATCTGTAAGCGGTGTATTACCAATAAGACATTTTCAGTAGCTTAGAATTAACGGAAAATTCGTCAAGTCATAGATATATAGTTTATTAACATTGTAATTAGGTTTAATCGCCCTCCCTCTCTCTAGGATGACGCAGTAACTATATCATAATATCACTACTCTTTATTGATGTTGAAAAAATCTCAAAATATCTATTTCAATCTTCTGAGCTTTCTTGATATTTTGGTTTACCAATGTGAGTAATGACAATGAAGTACAAAAACAGTCTTGATGCCATGATGACAATATTGAGTGTGGGAGGCAGAATAACACACGCCTCAAATCAAATATCCTATATGTTAAATGGCATAAAATATTACTCATTAGAAGTAAGGATGAATGGAGATGATTATCTTATCCAAGCTATTGAACAAGAAGCAATTGACCTTTTTAATGCGGTAATGACTATACTTGATGAAAAAAAAACTATATTGAGAATAATTAAAAAATGTTATTTGAGGTTTAAGCTTCAGTTAAATTATTATCTTTGATTTACCTATTTCACCCAAATGCAGACAGCAGGTAATGATTGGATTAATCTGGTTGTAAAATTTAGCAGTAGCTGTAAAACCTGTGGAAAGAGAATATCGAAAGGTGAACTGGCCTTATGGTCAAAATCAAGTAAAGCGATAAAACATGCTGAATGCCATACGAGAGATTTATCAGACCCATCATATGTCTCAGTTAATTCTAAGCAGTTAAAGTGTGCCGTCTGTGGCTCATTAGCTGGATGTCCAGATTGTGAATTTGAAAAATATTGCGACAGAACTCTCGTTTCACAATTGTGCATTTGTAAGAAATGCTACGTTGATGGAATGGCTTTGGAAAATTATTATGCTGTTATCAACCCTATGATATCTGGTAAACGGTAATGACGCTTCATATTGGCTATTAAAATAGAGAATAGCCCATTATCATTGATATTTCCTTATTTTTTAATAGTGAATAAATAATGGATAGTGATACCGTAATTGGATGGATTGTCGGGGTTATTATGCCATACTTGGAGTCTCAGAAGGTGCTAATTTTCAAGAAATAAAGAAATCATATAGGAAGCTAGCAAAAAAATATCACCCTGACAGAAACAAGTCGGACAATGCAGAAGAGACTATCAAAAAAATTAATGAGGCATTCGAGACTCTTTCTGATAGGAAAAAAAGAAAACAATATGATTTAGAATCATCCAATATATTTGATCTAGTAGAATCGAATAATGGAGAAAAAGAAGAGAATTTATCAGATCAGAACCAAGAGAATTTACAAAACTTTGCAAAATCGGAATTCAAAAGTAACTCTGGGCTTGATAGCTCACTTCTAGATACTATAAGAAGTAGATTTCATATTCTAATTGAACCAAGCCTGTGTTTAGCTTTTGGGGGATGTGAATCCATAGCACCAAAGGTGTTTGTAGTCGATAAAAATAAACGTATTAATCCAAAGGCAAGAGTCGAATCAGAAACGGCCGATACCCTAGATAAGATCGTTATGGCAGCTCAGGCTTGCCCCACAAAGGCAATAAAGATCATTGACAGATACACAGGAAACCAGATATATCCATAAAAAAGCAGTAAAATAGATTCTAAAGAATTTGTTTGTTAATCAAATAATATTAAATAATCTCACATGTTCAGCCATTATACACCGATTAAACACAACTTCAATCTTGTTATCTAAGGCAATTTTTTCTGCTTCCACATTGTGAATACCTTGCTGTAACCAGATAACTCTAATTCCATGTTTTTTTATAGAATCTTCTACCACCGGGAGGATGTCATTAGAAGGCCTAAATATATCAATTATGTCTACTTGGGATTTGATATCCGATACTCGAGAATATGTTCTCCTACCGAGTATTTCACTAGCTAATGGATTTACTGGTATTATATTATATCCTCTTTCAATCATATATTTAGGAACAGAGTGCGCCTCCTTGGCAGGGTCTCTTGACATTCCAACAACTGCTATATTTCTAAAAATGTAAAATTTTCGGATCTCCTCATCTGTATGATCATCCGTCGGACCCATAAAGATCTATTATTGTAATCATTTAAAATGATTGATACAAAGTTGCTATATAGTATTTATACTGAACAATTTGTATTCCTTTGTGTGAAATTAATAAAGAAAACTCATGCTTATAGCGCACAAAGAAATGAAAGCAAGAAAGTAGAAAAATCTAAAAGAAGAAAAAGAAATATGCCACGAGCTTAGAAAAGCATAAAAATTTGTAATAAATTATGTTAAAAATAATTAATAATCAAACTTTAACATGGAAGTAGCTCAAAAATTATATATATAATAGAAGGTCAGAAATATTTACGACAATGCATATATATGAGAATAAAACATAAATATAAGAAACAAACATTGTCTCAATTTTTGTGGGGGATTAGAATTGGTTAAGGATATTTCTTTGTTCAGTGATCGCTGTCCTAGATGCGGAAAGGGTCCAATGGTCACAGATAATTCAAGCGGAGAAATGTTTTGTGGAAATTGTGGATTTGTAGTTACAGAACGGATTGAAGAAACTGGACCAGAATGGAGGGCATTTTCAAAAGAAGAACATGAAGACCGTAGTCGAGCTGGGATACCAACGTCACTTGCAATGCACGATATGGGACTTGCGACTATCATCGGCCCTGTCGATAAGGACGCATCTGGAAAGCCATTATCAGCTTCTATGAAAAGTACAATTGAAAGGTTAAGAACATGGGATAGTCGAAGTCAAGTACATGAACCCGTAGATCGAAATTTTAGGCAAGCTTTTAGTGAATTGGATAGGTTAAAGGATAAACTTGCAGTGGGCGATGCTGTAATTGAAAAAGCTGCATATGTATATAGAAAAGCACTTGAAAAGGGACTCGTAAGAGGAAGATCTATCTCTGCTCTAGTAGCTGCGGCACTTTACGCAGCCTGCAGAGACACTGAAACCCCAAGAACATTGAAAGATATTGCTCACGCAAGTAATATCAAGAAGAAGGACGTAGCCAGATGTTATAGACTCCTGATTAGGGAGCTTGACTTGAAAATGCCTGTTGTTGATCCGGTAAAATGTGTGGCACGAATAGCAAGCAAATCAGGACTATCGGAAAAAACTAAAAGGAAAGCTTTAGAGATATTGAAAAAGGCGGAACAAGGTAAAATTTCTGCAGGAAAAGACCCTATGGGATTGGCTGCTGCCGCCCTCTATGTAGCTTGTGTAATGAATGGTGAAAATAAGACTCAGAAAGATGTTGCAGAGGCAGCTGGTGTTACTGAAGTAACTATAAGAAATAGATACAAGGGTTTAAAGATACATTTAAAATTATAATTTTTTTGTACATTAAATTCACCAATATGATACGCAATAGTTACTAGGTAAAAGAACTAAAAAAAAGATAAAAAATAAAGGATTTTTCTAAATTACTTGCCACGGTCTTGTTGCAAATGTTATTCCAAGTCCAGCACCGATCAGTATGCATTGATATACGACATTGCCATATGGAATTGGTTTCAATATTGCTGGCCCAGATACCTGAACAGTTTGACCAGGACCAAGTCCGGGACCAACATGCTCGATATTTAACTGTGTATGAACATGGTAAATACCTGGTTCTAGTGCTTTTGCAGTAATCGAGTATGGGATTGATCCTTGTGGAGGAATATCAAAGATATTGCCTGGAGGATCCCTCGCAATAAACTCCCATCTGTTACCCGCATTGGTTGATTCGCTAAATAATGACAACCATCCTCTTAAGGGCTTATTTACAAGACTTTGCAGAGTTCCAGTTACGGTCATCTGATCTCCTGTATTCAACGTTTGGGTTGAGAAGGCTTCATCCTGAATCCTTACGAATCTACTTTGAAGCTGAGCCTGGACACCATGTCCTTGAGCAGTTTGAGTCATTGCTATTATTGTCGAAGTTGACATTACTATTGCAAATAGTGCAACTACCGCTATCTGTATGTTCGACGTATAATTTACACCTAGCCTTACCAGAAAAAACAAAGATATAACCTTTGCTATGAGTTTACTTAGTGTTAGGGTATTAAGTTATTATTTAATCAATAATTTTGAGTGTGGCGTATTAATAATCTTAAATCATTTATAAAAAAATAGGAATTTCTAAACAAAAGAAGATTTCAACGAGTCTTAGACGCAAAATTTAAAAAGGAATCCTTTGATGGTAAAAACAATGACTTTACCAAAGGGATGGGGTAGCGGTGGCGGCCGCGGAGGTAGTAGTGACGAAATTGAACACATGATCGGTCGACGTGTAGAAAACATGAGAGGAATCTTCATCATAGGCTTCATACTTTGTTGGGTGGGGACAGCCGGTGGTGTGTATGTTGGTGTAACTGTTTACCCATGGGCATATCCGTTACCAAGTGGATTATATGCTCTATCAGTATTAACAGTCATTGAAGCACTAGGATTCTTCTGGATAATGAAAATCTCACGAGAAAGATTAGGTTACGCCTAAACTTTATTTTTTATTGAAAATTTTTTATTAATTTTTAACTCTGGACAACTACTTTTAGATCATTAGAATTATCTTATTGTCCAGCTTGAAAGATTTCATAAAACAAATTTTTAAAAAATTTTTTAAAATGTATCAAATTTATGGCATGCATCAAATAAGAATTTCAAAATAAAATTTTATATAGAACCTTTAGGAGACATTTGGTAATGGTCTGGCTTAGACGCACTACACACTACTTATTCATAGTTGTAGTTGCTGTAAATAGCACACTATTGACAATCAACGCAGGAGACTACATATTCTATACTGATTGGGCGTGGACCTCATTCGTAGTATTCTCAATATCCCAATCAACAATGCTTGTAGTCGGTGCAATCTATTACATGCTGTTCACAGGTGTACCAGGAACTGCAACCTATTATGCAACAATCATGACTATCTATACATGGGTGGCCAAAGGAGCTTGGTTTGCGCTAGGATATCCATACGATTTCGTCTTAGTACCTGTTTGGATACCTTCAGCAATGCTGTTAGATTTGACATATTGGGCAACGAGAAGGAACAAACATGCTGCCATTATAATTGGCGGAACATTAGTTGGACTTTCACTGCCAATATTTAATATGATCAATCTACTGCTGGTAAGAGATCCGTTAGAAATGGCATTCAAGTATCCTCGTCCGACATTGCCTCCATACATGACACCTATCGAGCCTCAGGTCGGTAAGTTCTACAATAGTCCCGTCGCGCTAGGATCGGGAGCTGGAGCTGTGCTAAGTGTTCCAATAGCTGCACTAGGTGCTAAACTGAATACTTGGACATATAGGTGGATGGCAGCCTGGAGTAAGTGGGATTAGAACCACATCCTTTTATTTTTCTTTTTTTATTTAGACTAAATTTTCATCGACTAATTATACCTATTCTTGATAAAGCAAGAGTCAATACAGCTATTCTTAGTGCAAAGTATAAGTTCTAGCTAGCTTAATTTTATATCTGCGAGATGTCCGCCGAGAAGAATTCATCTGAAGAGAGTATATGCGAAATTTGTGGGATTGCAATTGAAGCATGCACGTGTTCTTGTCCATATTGTGGAGAACGCGATTCATGTGAGTGCTGTTTATATGATGCTGCAACTGGCGGCGGATAATGAATTCATATTTTATATAACTATAAAGTGAATAATAGATTGGAGAAGAATGTAATTCATTGTCTTTTTCAGATAATGCAAATTCTATATCTTGGTTGATTGGTGGACCACAAGGAAGTGGTGTTGATTCAGCTGCTAACATATTTGCAAAAGCTTGTGCAAAGGAAGGTTTCCATATCTTTGGGAAGAGGGAGTTTTATTCTAACATTAAAGGAGAGCATAGTTATTTTACAATAAGAATTTCAGAGAAACCGGTAAATTCACACTTGGAAGATGTAAATATGCTTGTGTCATTTGATGCTGAAACCGTTTTCAGACATGCAGACAAAGTATCACCCAACGGTATGATTATATATGATTCATCTCTTGCTGAAACGGTTTTAGAGGAGGTACCCACAATTGATTTCGAAGCAAATAAGAGAATTGGCAAATTATTACAGGATTCCGGAGTATCTCAAAAACTAACTGGAATGGTTGATCTAGCAAGATCAAGAGGTTGTACAGTATACGGGCTGCCATATTATGAAATGATAGAAGCAGTAGGAAGGAATATAGACGATCCTAAACTTAGTAAACTTGCGAGAGTAGTTAACGTCATGGCAATATCAGCATCCCTCTCACTACTTGGCATCAAAAAGGATATGCTGATAAGTGCTATCAAAGATGTTTTTGGATCAAAGCCAAAACTACTTTCTAGTAACATCGAAGCAGCAGAATATGCTTACTCTTATATGAATACAAAATTTGATGCCAAGAATATAAAATGCAAAATATCACCTAAGACTGTTCTAAAAGATTACGTTTTGGTTTCAGGCAGTCAAGCCGCGGCAATTGGTAAAATACTTGCCGGATGTAGGCTTCAAACCTATTATCCGATTACTCCAGCAAGTGATGAGAGTGAATTCTTAGAATCAAATCAAATCATTAATCAGGTTGATGGTAAACGTGGGTCTATAGTTGTGGTACAAACCGAAGACGAAATTGCCGCAATTACCATGGCAATTGGCGCATCCTTGACAGGAGTCAGAACAGCTACAGCAACCTCAGGTCCTGGATTTTCGCTGATGGCTGAAGCACTAGGTTGGGCTGGAATGAATGAGGTTCCGTTGGTAGTTACAATGTACCAAAGGGCCGGACCTTCAACCGGATTGCCCACTCGACACGAACAGGGCGATCTTTTATTTTCGATAAACGCAGGACATGGTGACTTTCCAAAAATCGTACTGGCTTCTGGAGACATTGAGGAGGCCTTTTACGATTCCATCAAGGCCTTTAATTTTGCAGAACTTTATCAATTACCAGTAATTCATCTTCTCGACAAGGCAATTAGTAGTAGCATTCAAACATCCAAAAGATTTAGCAATGATCTCAAAATTGAAAGGGGAAGATTCAAGCGTGATATTGACAAAGATCAGAGTACTGGTACCGCGGATCACTTTCAAAGATTCAAACTGGAAGATTCTCCTATATCTATTAGAGTGCCACTTGGAACAGAAAATGCAATATTTTGGAATACTGGTGATGAACATACGGAAGAAGGTCACATCTCAGAGGATCCTGAGAATAGGAACAAAATGATGGACAAGAGAATGAAAAAGCTAGATCTTGCATTAGAAAAAATAGCTGAAGATGATAAGGCTGTGTGTTATAATTTTGATTCTAATACTAAGAATGTTGTTATCAGCTGGGGATCTACAAAGGGAGCAATCTTAGAAGCCTTAGAAAAATTGACAGAAGAAGGAAGCAAATTAGGATTTATTCAGGTTCGATTACTCCACCCATTTCCTACTGGAACTATTAAAAAATTTTTGACTAATGCAAGATTAGTTATAGATGTAGAAATGAACTATTCATCACAGTTGGGATCGCTGGTGCAACAATATACTGGTAGAGAAATTGACTTTAAAATAGTAAAATACAACGGAAGACCAATGTCCACCACTGAAATTTATATTGCACTAAAGGCTATATTATCTGGTAACAATGAAAGGAGGATTGTATTAGATGGCGGAACTTAAGCTAGCTGATTACAAAACAACAGTACATAATGACTGGTGTCCAGGTTGTGGAGATTTTGGTATATTAAACGCAATCCAAATGGCATTGAGTGAAATGCAAATACCTAGACATAAAGCAGTTATTTTTTCGGGAATTGGTTGTTCAGGAAAAACACCACATTTCATAAATGTGTATGGTATACATACTTTGCACGGAAGAGTTTTACCATTTGCCCAAGGTGCAAAAATTGCCAATCCAGATCTTGAAATTATAGCTGTTGGAGGTGATGGTGATGGTCTTGGCATAGGAGCAGGACACTTTGTTGGGGCTGGAAGGAAAAACGTTGACATTCCGTATCTCATATTTAACAACGAAGTTTATGGATTGACCAAGGGACAGGCTTCCCCTACCCTGAGGTTAGGGGAAAAAACCAAATCACTTGTAACTCCCAATACTAACAACTCAGTAAATCCCATAGCGTTAGCTTTAGTGTCAGGCTTTACCTTTATCGCGCGTTCATATTCATATGATGTCAAACATCTCAAGGACACAATAAAGAGAGCTATAAAACACAAGGGTTTGGCCTTCGTTGATGTTCTTCAACCTTGTCCAACTTACGATGATATACATACCAGAGAGTGGTTTCAAGGAAAGAACAAGCCTGGTTCTGAGAAGATAATACCTAGAATTTATAAAATCGAAGAAACTGGATATGACGGTATTATACATGATGAATCTGAAGTTAATAAAAAGATGTCAAAGATATTAGAATTTTCAAGCGAATGGGGAGATAGGATCCCTATTGGTATCTTTTATCAGAACGAGTTAGTCCCTTCCTATCATGAAAGGATAGCCGAAAATATTAGCGATTACTTTGAGAGGCCACCTTCCCATCAGGAAATATTGGACGCGGAGAAAAAACCTACTGCAAGTATTGATAAAATTTTAGATAAACTTCAGATAAACAGTTGATAAAACTAGTTAAATAATTAGTTCTTTAGTTTACCTTTCTAGTAAAGTAGGGTATGCAAGTATTAGACAGCAAGAATGAGGCATACTCTAACTTTGCAAAACTCTTAATTCAGATCAAACCAGGCATGCATACGAATATTCTCTGAATCAATTCTTAAAGCATTATCAAACAGACTTGGATTCTTTCCTTAGATAAGCCAAGAAGAAATATCCAATAATATCATAAGCTATCTAGTCGAGAAAAAGATATCAAGAAAGTACAAGACTGCAGAAATCCACTCATTTTCCTCCACAGTTTTAACTATTTTATATTTTGTTGGTCACACAGTTGACATGCCAACAATTGTTCATTTTGATATACCAGCAGAAGATGTCGAAAGATCACAGAAATTCTATACTGAACTGTTTGGTTGGAAAATAGAAAAATTCTCTGAGGATACTCCCGCAGGAGAATATTGGTTGATAACGATAGCCGATGATAAAGGGAACAAGGTGTTAAGCGGAGGTATGCATAAAAGAATGTTTCTAGAGCAACAAATTACAAACTACATAGATGTAAAATCAGTAGACGAGTATTGCTCTAAAATAGAGAAATTGGGAGGGAAAGTGGTTAGAAATAAAACACCGGTACCTGGGATGGGTTTCTTTGCATTTTGCACAGATACAGAAAATAATATGTTCGCCATATGGGAAACAAATGAAAATGCGAAGTGAATATTAATTCGATTAGAAAATTTTTTATAATATTTTCACGATATTATTATGACGGTTATATTGATAGGAGGGCTTTTTCTATCGGTTTCTGGGGTCTTGTGGACGAACTCTCGTTTGCTATTTTCCCTCATGTTAAATTTTAACTTTAAATAATATGATGTTGATATTAATGCAAGTATCAAGGCAAATGCCAAGAGCACGCGCGTGGCTGGTGGGCTTTTTCAAAATTGGCCCATCAGTTTTTTAATTTTAATTTCACACTTGTACTAAACTCTTTTTATAATTTGGTAACGATCATCAAAAACAGCACTACAACTGCAAGTTCAATCCAGGTGGGCTCAATCCGAAGGTTGATCCATATGAGCCACCATTGTTAACTTTCATAGTTTGTAGTACATGGTGTTCAGTACGTGTTAACAATCCCGATGGGCTTATTCCAGAAGCCAATCTGAATTCATATGAGCCAACGAGACTTTAGTATTTCCTTTTAGTCATGATAATATTCCTCCTTTGAGGTCTTGGGAGAGAAAGGATTCTTTTTGACGACTCAAAATTACTCTTTAAAACCAATCAATGAATAAACTTGATCCATAAGTTCGTCCCTGCTTACTGGTTTGGCCATGAAATGTCTTTTTCCCTTTAAAGGATATACTTGCCTGTTATGGGTATTATAAGGCTCCACAGTACTCAGGGCTGTGATAAATAACGTCTTGATATTCGAATCGCGTGACTTTAATTGATCATATAATTCAAACCCATTAATTTTAGGTAAGTTGATATCCAATATCGTCAAATCATATAGGTTTGGTTTAAAATGTTCCACGGCAACAGCAGGATCTGTGTAATAATCAATATCAAATCCATAGTTTTCAAGTATGATTTTGAAAGTTGCTCCTATGTCCTTTTCCTCATCGACTATCAAAATTCGCCTCTTTTCTTGAGCCATTTACATTAATCCTCGAAATAATTATTCATCACATAATATGAATAGTTTATGACATTTGCTCACTACTTGGCCACTAATTTTAACTGGACCAATCCAACCTTTCTCAGGGCTTAAACTTTTTATATTTTGGTAACGAAATAAGGACTTGAGTGATGATGAGTCACATATTATATAATCATGATAATCGCTGTTTTGCATTTTGTCAGTCTTGTTACTGGACAGCCACATTTTTCTCTAAGGCAGAAAATTATGAATGTCCTTTTTGCCCTGGCAAAAAAGTTGAATTTATTCCATTAGACTTGAATGGGAAGGACGACTACGAAGATAAGGATTGGTATCTCGATTTCTGACGCAATGCGATATGAGGGAATATCCGACCCAAGATCAATTATGGCAATGATTCAATTTAAAATGCAGAACACTGAGAGGGGAGGGAATGTTGGATGGATAAACTTTCTATATATTTTTCCTTCGTTTGAAAGTGTCAAATATTTTCTTTCTAATTTTACGATTCTCTGGATTCATCTATCTATAATCCCTTTGGCAGGTATTTCATAATCATATTCCATACTGTCGGTATCTATCGAAAGAATTCTTTCCATCGGAATAAATAAACTCCTATTAACTTTACCTTCAGAAGATAACCATTCAATCATTATGCCTGAATCTATTATATGATTTACTTCTACCTTATCCAAATGGTTCTTAATTTCCCAGAAGGCCACAGTAACTTCTTTCTCTTTATTACCACTATCATCATGTGGAATAAAATCATAGTCCATAGTGATAATTTCATCTTTACCCGAAATATGTGTAGCCGATCCTATCCCTATCCTATGACATAAATCATCAAATATTATTTCGATACGTTTCACTTCTCTATTCTGATAGTATATTTTTGCCAACTGTTTTCGACTTTCATTCATTAATTTACAATCCTAATATTCCCGTTAAATTATCGTATTTTAAATCTACCTACCAAAGCAAAAGTAAAACGGCAATCTTTACTATCGCTATTACAGCCATTACTATTATAAGTCTTGTTGTAAATATTTCCTTTTTTGGAAACGTTGGTTTTTGTACTGGTATTCGATGAAAAGATACTGTCTGAGCAATTGATCCACCTAGGTTGAAGGTGATATTTTTATTCAGTATTATTCTCTTGTCTCTCCAGTCTCCTCACTCTGCGATCGAGACTTGTAAGATGACATCCAAAGCATTTGAAGTCATCTATTTCAGGATTGAGATTGAATAGTTCTTTTACTTCCGAGTTGCATACAGGACATTTCATTTCTTATTCTCAAATAATGAAAGTCTTGAAGCATAAAATTCTTCTCTTTACACATCCACAAATTCACTCGCCGGTAGTAATTTATTTAAAAATAGGTATGTGGGATCTGCGAAATAAAATTTTAACTTATTTTGCCAAATGCAACTTTGAAAGGTAATCATATTACTTAACTAGTATTTTTATCGACTTGCTGTTTGCTGAACATGTATTTGTGTGTCATAATTCCGCAATAGCAGGATCCTTGATATGTCATTTTTCCTGGAATTTCACTATTGTTTACAAATGAACTGATCTGACTACACTCGGGACATTTAAAATAATGTTTATGTTTTATTGTCATTTACTCCAATTTTTTAATCAGGGTTATTATTGAATTTTATTATATAATGTTACCAATGTACTATATATATCGAATAAGAGAAAACAATTTATTAATTCTATAAATTAGATTAAGACAAAATTTAGAAGTAATAAATTCATTTATCTAGTGTCCTAATAATCACTGCGTTACATTTCCAAAGGTAAAATTCAATACATCAGAATTTTTTTGTTGAATGTGTAGTACAGGATTTTCGTAAGTGAGTGACAGAACATTAGTACTCCAATTGTTATTTGGACATACATCTAACGCTGATGGAAAGTCTGGCGGTCCTAGAGTCAGGGCTGCTTTAATTTTGCCATTCTTAGGCTTTACATCCCCTGTACTGACTTGCATTTGTTGGAATTCAACTTTCTTTGAAGGCACACTGTGGCCTCCCGGATTTACACATTGAATGTCAGCAGTTGCATGTGAAGATAAGGTTACATTTGCTAATTTCTTACCTAGTGAGGCCGCGTTAAAATTTGCAGTAATACTCTGGTTAGAATTTTTTGTAATAGTTGGCGTGTTTGAATAGTGTGGCTTTGCTGCTAGAACTGGAGATATCATCAGTACCGAGACAAGAGTAATCATAAGCGTCAAAGAAAGTGCCACTGGAAGATTTCGGGAAATCATACTAGAATCGAGAATTTACTCTCTAATAAGATTAATGTAATTGGAAAGGCATGATAACTTCTTGATACTTATTGAGTGATAAGCAATACTCTTATAGGTCACGCCTAATCTAACTGAAGAAACTAGATGTCTGCGAACAATAGAATTGTCAGTATCGTGGATGATGACCCAGGTATCACTTTGTTTTTTGACGAGGCTTTACACCAAAATATTGATGGTATTACAACATTTTCTTTTACAGATCCGATTTTGGCACTCGAGCATTTTCATGAAATGGGTTATGCTTATGTCCTGGTTATTTCTGATTTCAAAATGCCTGGCTTAAATGGTATGGAATTCTTAAGAAAGGTAAAGGAATCAAATCGCTTTGTAAGGACAATATTAACGACTGCATTTACAATAGATGAAAAACTATTTGACGACTATACTAAAAAGCGAATCATAAATGGATTCCTTCAGAAACCAATAGGTTTACATGATCTCATTCTAGAAGTAAACACTCAGTTGGACTCTTATGAAGTCCAAAAAAAATATCCTTCGTAATTATCATATTCGTATAATATTCTAATTCAAGTTCTATTGTTTATACGTCCACCCTTCTCATCACTTCCTATTTTAAATTCTGATATTGCTAATTCAGTCTATGAACGTACAACTAACATTACTTAAGGAAATCGAAGAATCTCAACGATGGCTACGTGTTCAAAAAGAAGAGAGCACGTACAGAAGGGACCTTAAAAAAAGAATTGAATTAATAAATTCGGTTTTAGAACAGATGAAAAAACCAGATATTAACATTTGTGCACTCTTAGAAACTAAAATCAATGGACTTATAGGCAAAATAAATGAAAAAGACTCGATATAAGAATCAGAACCGTTAGATAGTGAAGTCAGAATTTTGGATTGGATTTTATATATAGTGTGTAGTAGCGAATAAAAAAGTTTGAAAGGTTACTAAATAGAATAAAAAAAATTGTTATGTGTAGTCTATGGAGGAATTGGTGAAAGTAACCTCTGGCAAGTGTTTAAGGCGTCTTTTGGTAAGGAATTTTGACATAGGTGGCGGCATCACATTTAAATTGCCTAATTAATGATTCCTCAATTACATCGACCAAACCGATGGGGAACATATTCTGGATAGGCTTAATCGCTTATCCAGAATAATTATTAAAATTTGACCACTAACCTACAATGAATCACTTTGATTTACTATCAAGTTGCTTGATAAATTCTGCAAATTTCTGTTTTGGTATAACAGCGCCACAAGCTTTCTCATGACCACCACCACTTCCAGAGAGATCTGAGGATAAGCTGTTAACAATTCTTCCAAGATGAACCTTGCATTCATTTGATCCCCTAATAGAGATTATACAGGATTCAATTTCCTTCTTAATCTTATATACAAGCGCAACTGGTTTTCCAGATATACCGAGCACAAAATTGACCACCATACTGGATGGTAATTCAGAATTAATCTGAACATAAGCTAAATTCTTTTTTAAATTTATTGAATTTTCAATATCCGTTACTACTGATAAGACCTTCCTTGCGTGTTTTTCAGCCTTTAGGAATCCGCCTTCAATATCGTGTGGGTATTTGCCTTGAGATAAATCATCTACAATTGTCATTAGAAAATCATTATCATGCTGGCTTGAAGAGATCATGTAAGATAATGCGGTGGCTTCAAGCATCAAAAACTGTCTATCGAATCTGGATACCAAATTTGATGCAATAGGTCTTGTTTCCAGATAATCCGTCATTGCTGCTGCAGCGGCAATAAAAGCTGAATGGGAACTGAGTTTTCTTTTATATTTGTGGTAAATATGTATACTTGTGCACTCGCCAGTTCCATGCATTAGTTTTACACCTATGTTTTTTAAATCTGATAAAATTTTTTTATCCAAATCATGATGATCAATATAAGTAACTTGGCATTTTGTTTCAATCAGTTCCTTTAATATATCGACAAATTCATTTTCATTTTTTTTGCTCAGCCCTAAATCACATATGAATAAATAATCTATCTTGATGTTACTTTCATACCTGCTTGATACCATACTACGTAATGTTTTGAGCATATTTGCGTAATCAACAAGAATTACCGTATTAACGTCAAAGGCAGTTTTGATAAGAGCAGCAGAAGAGATACCATCGACATCTTCTTTGTGCGATATACAAATTTTATTCTTCATAGACCAAGTATTTCTGCTACATGAATATTTTAAGTGTACCTATTTCAGGATGCTTTAAAAAATGATTGGAGATAATACAATGATTTCAATTTCCTACCTCGAAACCAAAAAAAAATTTTTAAGGTATTTATCAAGCGAACGTTTATATCTAAATTAGACAAGAATTTGTAGGAACGCAATCATATAGGCGGCGTCGTAGATGATTTTTGGTCAGTTGGCCATTTCATGATTCATCGACCTCCAGTTGCGCTCATAATATGGAGATTCGATAACAAATTGAATCTGACATGGTTACACAATATGCACAATAACTTGATTGTCCGACCGTACTAATTTTAATAAATTATGGATCGACTCCGGTTGATCCTGCCGGACCCGACTGCTATCAGAGTGAGATTAAGCCATGCGAGTCAACGTAGCAATACGTGGCATACGGCTCAGTAACACGTAGTCAACATAACCAAAGGACGTGGATAAACTCGGGAAACTGAGGCTAAACCGCGATAGACCAAGATACCTGGAATGGTTTTTGATTAAAATCTATATGGCCTTTGGATTGGACTGCGTCCGATCAGGCTGTTGGTGAGGTAATGGCCCACCAAACCTATAACCGGTACGGGCTCTGAGAGGAGGAGCCCGGAGATGGGTACTGAGACAAGGACCCAGGCCCTATGGGGCGCAGCAGGCGCGAAACCTCTGCAATAGGCGAAAGCTTGACAGGGTTACTCTGAGTGACTTTCGCTAAGAAAGTCTTTTGACACCTCTAAAAATGGTGTAGAATAAGGGGTGGGCAAGTCTGGTGTCAGCCGCCGCGGTAATACCAGCACCCCGAGTGGTCGGGACGATTATTGGGCCTAAAGCATCCGTAGCCGGCCTTACAAGTCCCCCGTTAAATCCAACTGCTTAACAGATGGGCTGCGGAGGATACTATAAGACTAGGAGGCAGGAGAGGCAAGCGGTACTCAGTGGGTAGGGGTAAAATCCGTTGATCCATTGAAGACCACCAGTGGCGAAGGCGGCTTGCCAGAATGCGCTCGACGGTGAGGGATGAAAGCTGGGGGAGCAAACCGGATTAGATACCCGGGTAGTCCCAGCTGTAAACGATGCAGACTCGGTGATGGACTAGCTTAATGCTAGTCCAGTGCCGCAGGGAAGCCGTTAAGTCTGCCGCCTGGGTAGTACGGTCGCAAGACTGAAACTTAAAGGAATTGGCGGGGGAGCACCACAAGGGGTGAAGCCTGCGGTTCAATTGGAGTCAACGCCGGGAATCTTACCGGGGGCGACAGCAGAGTGAAGGTCAAGCTGAAGACTTTACTAGACAAGCTGAGAGGAGGTGCATGGCCGTCGCCAGCTCGTGCCGTGAGGTGTCCTGTTAAGTCAGGTAACGAGCGAGACCCCTGCTTCTAGTTGCTACTTCTATTCTTCGGAGTAGAGGGGCTAATTAGAAGGACTGCCGCCGCTAAGGCGGAGGAAGGAGGGGGCTACGGCAGGTCAGTATGCCCCGAAACCCTCGGGCCACACGCGGGCTGCAATGGTAAGTACAATAGGTCCCGATTCCGAAAGGAGGAGGCAATCCCGTAAAACTTACCACAGTTATGATTGAGGGCTGAAACTCGTCCTCATGAATATGGAATCCCTAGTAATCGCGTGTCATCATCGCGCGGTGAATACGTCCCTGCTCCTTGCACACACCGCCCGTCGCTTCATCGAAGTTGGTTTTAGGCGAGGTAGTGCGATTTGGCATTATCGAACCTGAGGTCAGCAACGAGGGAGAAGTCGTAACAAGGTGGCCGTAGGGGAACCTGCGGCCGGATCACCTCCTTAAATTAGAGGTCGGACAATCCTGTGTAAAATATTGTGTAACTATATCAATATGCAATTTCTTCAATCTTTGAAGAAATGAAGGATGAAGCAAGCAGATGGCTTGTAATGATCGTCATACAAAAGAACAAATGATCCACTGACAGAAAAGTGGCAAATTGAAGATGTAGGAATTCCCGTAAAATTGAATGAGTTGAAACAAATCAAATTCTAGTAATAGTGCTGGTGCAAAGACGCCGGTTGGAGGATGACTCGGCTTGATAAGTGATGAAGGACGTGGCAAGCTGCGATAAGCCTAGGGTAGGTGCATGCGACCGTTGATCCTAGGATCTCCGAATGAGGTCTCTCAATAACTCCCATGCTTACGCTTGGGAGGGCGAACTGTCCGAAGTGAAGCATCTGAGTAGGACGAGGAAAAGAAATCAATTAGATTCCGTTAGTAGCGGCGAGCGAAATCGGAAGAGCCCAAACTGAACCTGTTATTGTAAGGTAATAGGGATGTGGTGTGCTATAGATCTAGATCCTGTATTTATAGTCGAAATATACTGGAACGTATTGGCATAGATGGTGATACCCCAGTAGGCGAATGAGTATTGGATTTTTCTATAGTGAGAGTAATTGGCCTTGACAGTGGCCAACGAAAATAGGTGAAAGTAGCATCTAAGGCTAAATATTCATCAAGACCGATAGCATACTAGTACCGTGAGGGAAAGTTGAAAAGTACCCCGGAAGGGGGGTCAAAAGCGCCTGAAACCAACCGGTTACAGACGTTTACAGCTTGAAAGGATCTAGGTGGAGGTTCCGCAAGGGACTGAAGCCTTCTAGAGTTGTAAGTTCCGTCTAGAAACACGGGCCAGGGAGCTTGTTGTTATGGCGAGCTTAACCCGTTGAGGGGTAGGCGAAGGGAAACCAAGTTCGCGCAGCATTAGCAAGGCGAAGGATCTGAAAGGGTCTTGAGTCATAGCAATAAGGCTAGAAACCGGACGATCTATTCCTGGACAAGATGAAGGTGGGCGAAAGCTCGCTGGAAGTCTGTAGGGGTCCTGACGTGCAAATCGGTCCTCTGATCTGGGATTAGGGGTCAAAAACCAATCTAGTCCGGTGATCGCTAGTTCCCACCGAATCGGATCGCAGTCCTACCTTAGTTGAGATAGCCTGTGCTGTAGAGCACCGATCGGATAGTAAGGGTTCGAAAGAGCTCGCTAACCATTCGAACTCCGAATGTACAGGCGTCGTAGAAACTAGGAGACGGGTTTATGTGGGGTAAGCCTCATAACCGAGAGGGGGACAACCCAGACTAAAGTTAAGGTCCCTAAATGTTTGCTAAGTGTCAAACAAAAGGGTGTCTTGGAGCAGAGACAGCAGGAAGGTAGGCTCAGAAGCAGCCATCCTTCAAAGAGTGCGTAACAGCTCATCTGCCGAGCTCTGAGGCCCCGAAAATGGACGGGGCTCAAGTAAACTACCGATACTTTAGATCACCAACAATGTTGGTGTATGGTAGGTGGGCGTAGTGATTGGGTAGAAGCTGGGTTGTGAAATCCAGTGGACCGATCGACTAGTGCAGATCCTGGTGGCAGTAACAGCATAGCCGGGTGAGAATCTCGGCGACCGAAAGGGCAAGGGTTTCCCGGCAATGCGTCGTCAGCCGGGAGTTAGCCGGTCCTAAGAACAACCTCAACAGAGTTGTCCGAATGGGAAACTGGTTAACATTCCAGTGCCTTGAAAGATCGTTAACACCCAACTTGCAGCTTCAGGATAGGGCAAGCAGAATCGTCGTTCTGTCCAAGTTTTCGAGTTTCGGGGAGTGTCGTAATGACGAGATCCGAAGCGAGAGATGAGTGGTGCTCCGCAAGGAGGATTTGCTCGATTCCAGGAGACAATGAAAACAAGAATGGGAAGATTCTTTCAAGACCGTACCGAGATCCGACACTGGTGCCCTAGATTAGTAGTCTAAGGTCTATCGGGTATACCGTATGGCGAGGGAACTCGGCAAAATAGCTCCGTACCTATGGTATAAGGAGTGCCTGCGGTTTTCATGAAGAATGGGAACCGCAGGTCGCAGTGACAAGGGGGTCCCGACTGTTTAATAAAAACACAGGTGGTCGCTAGTCCGAAAGGATGTGTACGGCCTCTGTATCCTGGCCAGTGGCGGTACCTAAAACCTGGGTTCAACTGGGCTAAGGGCCGCTAAACGCCGGGAGTAACTCTGACTCTCTTAAGGTAGCCAAATGCCTTGTCGGGTAAGTTCCGACGTGCATGAATGGAAC
>DATEFQ010000062.1:0-5891 GCA_035280585.1 Nitrososphaeraceae archaeon | reverse complement strand
TATACCATCCGGATCTAAAAGCGCATAGACATTTGACAAAACCAATACATAGATTTGGGATGGAAAGAACATATGCTTGCATTCCAAATGTTAATAGACCTTTACATTCTGGGTGGTTCAAATTATTTTAAAAAATTAAAGTTATCATAATGATAATTCGATGGAATAATTAAATGTGTTTAGCGGGGGGTTGATTTGAACCTACGGCCATTGAGTTGTAATCTAAATGGAAACCGCTCTGCGGGTTATGAGCCCGCCGGGATAACTTAGCCTATTATATCTGGCTTCCCCACCCCGCTAGAAGCAAATTGAAATTGGGCAAATATATCTCTGTCTCTATTCATATTACGTTCAAAGGTAAAAAGGGACGATTAATTTGAAAAGAATTTTTGGAGAAATGAAAAACGGTTATTTTTTGAGATTGAATGTAACTTTTCCATTTTTGAGATAAGATACAAGTAATGCGGGGGATGGGATTTGAACCCACGAACCCCTACGGGATGAGGTTTCCCAGTCTGGTCATTTCTTCTGAGCATCGTGTCGCAATAGATCTCACGCCTTTGACCAAGCTTGGCAACCCCCGCACCGATATTCAGCCAACTTCCCCCTCAATTAATTAATTGAAGAGTATCTACAACAAAACTAACTTGACTTTTTTAGTTTTCTTATTTTAACTCTCTTACCATGAGAGGTTGGGATAATTGTCATTTTTGCATTCTTGAATGAATACATCAGTTCTTTCCCATCGTGGAATCTATCTAAAAATATAGCCAACGCGGCAATCTCTGAATGAGGTTGATTTCCTATTGCTATATTCATATCTGCCATAGAGTAAACCTCCCTGGGTACCTTACTGGCTCCGATTACTATCAAAACATTCTTATCGGCTCCTAAATTAATTGGAGTCTCATATATATTCAATCCATACATGGTCAGATGAACAATTATCCCGTTATTCTCTTTCCATGAATGTATTAATGATTTCCAATCCCTAACAATTTCAATATCAAAATCATCAGACCCTCCCCAATCGTAACACACCTTTGCTAATGTACTTATTATAGTATCATCAACCTCGGTCATGAAAATCTTTTTACAACCAAAAGCTCTTGCCACCAATGCAACGTGAGTAGTAGTACGATCATCTCTTACAAATCTGTGTCCCAATCGGAGAACAGCAATTGACATTAATTATCTACCGTCATCATACTGAAGTGAATTTTGGACAGAATGGTTTCGAGGAGACTATCAACATTCATCCCGGACTTTGATGATATCATGACGGCGTTCTTGTTGTTTTGATTCAATATCCCAAGTTTCCCAGACTTGTCTTTTGCATCTTCTAGCTTCACGAGATCCATCTTATTAAATACATAGATTATCTTTGCGGTTGATACCCTTAAGTGAATCAAGACAGTGAAGCTACTTGATAATTGTTTTTTTAACATTTCGTAACTTTGACTTAAATCTAATACCAGTAGGATAACATTTGAAAAAATTAGCTCTTGCAGGGTTGATTTAAATGCATCTATCATATAGGCAGGCAGTTTACTTATGAATCCAACTGTATCAGAAAACATTATTTTATCTCCCCTTATATTCACGACTCTGCTAGAGGTTGAGAGAGTAGTAAACAATTCCATGCCCACTAATTTTCTCTCTCCTGTAAGTAGATTGAATAGAGTCGTCTTTCCAACAGAGGTGTATCCAATTATGGATACAGTAGGAAATCCGGATCTCGCCCTACCCGTTCTTTGTAAAAATTTTCTCTTCTCCTCCTTTGCGAGTTTTTTTCTTAGAATAGAAATCCTTCTTTTTATGTCAAGTAAATGAACATCTGCGTCATATTTGCCCAACCCAAAAAAGCCCGGTTGTTCGCCCCTTTTGGCAAGTCTGACCTTCTCTTTTATTCTCACTGCCTCGTAATGCAGTTCAGCAAGTTTTATCTGAATTTTTGATTCTTCGTTACTAGATCTCAGCCTAAATATTTCAAGAATTAGTTTCTCCCTATCAATAATATCAGTTTCACAAAGTTTTGCCAAATTATATTGTTGGGTAGGCTTTAATATTTCATCAAAGATTACAAATTCAACATTCAACGAATTAATCAATTCTCTTACTTCGTCAGCTTTTCCCTTTCCAATTCCAAACTTTGATCTTGTTAAATGTTTCTGAGTCACAACACGAACCACAGAATAACCTGCAGATTCTGCTAATGACTTTGCTTCACTAGTGATGTGTATAGCTGGGTAAGTGATAAGTATAGCAGGTTTATTCACCGGAATCAACCTCGGTGTATAGGTTTATTCGAAAATATCTTTCCAGCTTTTTGGCTAGTTGATCATCAGGTTTGAGGGAGCCGCTCTCTATCTTGCGTAACAATGAAGCTCGCTCCTTAATGAGAAGTCCCAGCTGTTCGTGTGTAAGCCCCAGTTTCATCCTAGATTTTCGGATTAGTTCTGAAAAATTGTCGACCAGAATTGTTGAGTCATTGAAAGTAATCTTATTGGGCGTTGCAATTTTTTTTGGTCTAGTGGGAACTCTTATTTGACTTTTTTGATTTTCGTTTGAGGGTTTGCCCCTTTTTGAACAAGCCTTGCATACTCTCAGTACGTTGCCTTCTACATAGACACTTGTGGGATTATCAATAATCTGAATTCCGCAAATTTCGCAAGAAGTCATAGATGAATTAATGACAAACGAGCAGCTTGTTTATTTTTTTCGAATGCATAATTTTAAACCTCTCAATTAATTATATTTACCAGTAACAAAAATGATACTGGACCATTAATTTATAATGCAGCTATCCTGAATAGACCAAAAAACATTTATCGTCCCATTTTTTACCTTTTGTAATTTTATTTTTTGCTGGGAATGTTTTAAATACGAAATTCAAATAGTATCGAACAAGTCTTGAATCCCTACGAAAAAATTTCTTACCATGTAGATGCACTCTTTGGTAAAGGTGTATCAGGTGTTCTTCCTAAAGAATTATCATTCTCATATTCTAGGAAAACTGGAAGAATAAAGAATTTTGGAACTAATGGAAGACTTATCGGTACCTTAAGATCGGATGGAGGGATTGCTCTTACTATTTTTGGCGCTTCGATTTTATTAACTTGTGACAATTTTAAGCATAACTGCATAATTCCAAAAGAAGAAGCTATTCCGTTTGTAAGCGAAGGAAGATCATTATTCTGTAAACATGTCGAATGGTTCGGCTCAAATATCAATATTGGGTCAGAAGCGGTGGTCATAGATAAAAATGACGACGTGCTTGCCGTAGGAAAGTCAGTTCTGAGTCAATCACAGCTATTAAGTAGAATAGGAGATGTCGCAATTAAGGTTAGAGAAGGAATAAAAAGTAGAGGAGACCAACAAAACTTATGATGCGCGGAAATCGCGATATGAGACGAATGTTGGACAAAATGGGCTTAAATATGCAGGAACTTTCCAATATTGAGGAAGTCATTATTAAGACAGATACGAAGGAGATTTTCCTGATAAAACCTCAAGTAATTGAAATGAAAGGTAAAGACAGTACCATCTTTCAAATAATTGCCGCAGATATAGAAGAAAAAGAAAGAGAGGTTCCTACTTTCAAGGAAGAAGATATTATTCTGGTGATGCAACAAGCTTCAAGTTCAAGAGAGAAAGCGATAATGGCATTAACTGATACCAAGGGAGACATCGCGCAAGCGATACTAAATCTCACGACATAGAACTATCGGGACAGATTCACAAACCACCCTATAATGCAGAGTTAATATATGGTGATAGGGACTTCTGATTCAGGATAATGTCCTCTGTAGAGAAAATCGTTAATGTGCTCTCTGAACTGGAAAAAGATATCGAGAACCTATCATTGAAAGTTCAGGACATGAAAAAGAGAATTCTAACCAACTCTGACAAGGAAATATCTGAACTTCGAGAAAAAATAACAGAAATTGCAAAGACTGAATCAGAGAGAATAATCTCAGCTGCTAAACTGGAAGCAGAAGAGAAGTCGCATAAAATTTTGGCAGACGCAGAAACCAACCTGACAAGCCTTAAGGAAAATACTAAACTCTCATTTGATAAATCAGTCAAACTTGTAGTCGATTCAGTATTAAACAGAAAAGATACGAACGAGGCACAGTAAATATTTTTAGATTAAACCATAAAAATTTAATAAGAATCAAAATTGAGTATAATTGAATGGAAAGCCCTTAGTAATAGGACCGAATTCAAATCAAATAGTGGTAGCAACAGTTGAGGGTCGACCGTATTATAAAATTGTAACCATGCTAAAATCCATGAATATTGGTTTTTCGTCACTCTCTCCAGAAGAAGCTTCCCAGACAGATGCAAAAATAATTATAACTACAAAAGAGGAAGCGTCCTTAATTAGAAGACAAGACCTAATGTACGATTTTCAGTTAGATACATTCCCACCACTCTTTAAGGCAATGCTGTTAAAAAATTTGAATGGTAATTATACAGAAGACATTTTAGTAGTAGGGGTTGATCCTGGAATCAGGATAGGAATTTACGTACTTTACCTACACTCAGAATTATACAGTACAGTCCAGAGCTCTTTAAGGGAGGCGGTAAAATTCATTCTAAATATAATGTCTTACATAAATTCCAGTAAAAAAATACTCAAAATCGGGAATGGAGATTCGACTATATGTAACCAGATTGCAAAAGCAATAAAGAATCAAAATAGATCAGTAATAATAGAGATCGTAAATGAATTTGGTACTTCTCAAAATATCCTTCCAAATTGCCGAGGAAATAAAGATATAAAATCCGCAAGGTCTATAGCACTTCGTCCTGGTCGCACATTCCAGGCAAATTAATAGTTAGACGTCCACCTAGTTACGCATACATTAGTTACTTAATCAACATTATACCAAGAATTAAAGATTTTTCAATCGTTTTACAAGATAATAAAGGAGATTTTAATTGAAATCAAATGATTTAGATGAGATAAATAGTCTTTTATATTGTATATTTATATTCAAGAGTGGTGTCAGAACTAGAACATCTTAGTCCTAACGATAGCAACTCGGAACCGTATTTTAATTTCATAAATTCGATAAAGTCAGAGTCTACAAAGAGGCTCTAGGAAAGTAACATTAAACTCTTTATGAAATTCTGCAAGACCTATTATGAGACATACTTATAATCTTAATTTGCTAGAGAATAATTATACTTGACTGGTATTCTTACAGTACCATTTTCAAATGGGATTTCAATCAATCCGTTTGGAGTAGGTATAGCCCCAATCCCTTTTGAGGTATTAATATAGATATATTTTAAAATCGGGGTGGGTTCTGTTGTATTATATCTTTTTAACATCGTAAACGTATCTTTGGGTGTTTTGAAATCCTTATTTGTATAGGCATTTAACTTCAATGAGTTATCGGTTATATCTACATTTAATATTCCAAATTCGGAATATTGAGTCTGGACGTAAGGTGAAGTTGAATTAAATACATGCAAGTCGTGACCACCACCTCCGGTCGTAATATATAATACCCCGTCACCTTCATTGATTGTATAATTTTTAGTAACAATCATAGGATTTGAGAAGTTATCAAGTAGAATTGGAAACGTTCGTTGATAATTATGAATATGTGCCTGAATAACCAAATCTACACCATATTTTGCGAACAGGGGCGGATATATTTTCAAATTATCGTTTTCGGCAATATTTTCCGTCTCAGATGATATGAATGGTCTGTGAGCAAGGACTACTATCCAACTAATACTACTATTTTGAGATGCTATATCTAAATCAGTATTAATAAAATTGTATTGTGTAGAATTTTGTAGAAGATCTGACTCAGTACTAATAGATAAAAAGTGGACATTGCCTTTATCAAATGAATAATATGGTCTGTCGT
>DATEFQ010000061.1:0-4783 GCA_035280585.1 Nitrososphaeraceae archaeon | reverse complement strand
TATGGAGAAGAAAGCCCGTAACCCGGGACTCTATTAATTTGGGCGGGAATTCAAATCCCGGTGACCGCAGTTTAAAATAAGTAAATAAGTAAATCCCTTAGAATCTATTTCAATGTACTATTATGGCTTTTAAATACATGCCATAATGCTAAAGATCGTTTTCAAAATTTGAAACAGTGAATGAACTAATCTAAATTGATTTGCCAGTAGACCGTTATGTGTTAAGAAAATTCTAGCTATAAGGAATAAATGTCAAATACCCTCAAAATAAAAACAGAATTGAGTAGATAATGCCAAGATTTTTATATTATTAGCTTGATACAAATCTATCTTTTGTCTCAAATTATTAATCTTCCAAGAACTATGTACAAGAATAAGCATGAGTTATTTGAGCAAGTCTTTCAGGCTATATTAAAAAGCGGTGAAGACGGGGTTTTTCAAACTGAAATCTGCAAGGAATTCTCGCTCGATAGCAGAGATGGATCAAGACTCGCGGGAAATCTTGAAAAACAATCACTTATTTCTCGAGAAAAAATATTGCATAAAGGCAGATGGACATACAAACTAATTGTAAAGAAATCAGCCATCGCCGAATATAATAGAAAACCAATACAAATTGAATGTGTCGAAGGAGCTCCATGCATTAGCTGTAGTTATCAGCATTCATGCTCCTCTGAAGATGAAACAAGTCCGTATAGTCCTGCGAAATGTGTTTGGCTTGAGGAATGGATTGTTGCTGGATTTGAAAGGACGTACACAAAGAACGAAAAATAATAATAGTTAGTTCTATTACCTTAAGTTGCTATTAAATGCAACCGGATATATTGTAAATGCCGAGTCTATTTGGGCAGTGCCGTTGACATTCCATTCTGTAGCGTTGGATACAAAGTTTCCGCTATGTAATTTATCAAATAATAATGAATTCGAACTTATACGGCTTAGCAGTATTGTAGACTCAAGTGTGGCTGGTGAATTTGGATATAATTGTGGCCTCCCATTTGGTGGTATATCTTCATATGTTAGAATTCCATTACCCAAATGAGTATTATTTGCATTGACACTATATTCAATTCTGGAGGTTGACAACGCTTTATCACCTTGGTTTAGCACCCTAAAAGTTACTTTTAATGGTATGGATTCATTAACGATACTGGATTTGTCAATTGTAACGTTTTGGATACCTATAGTTACATCTTTTACTTCACTACCACCTTTGAGCAGGTCGGGAATAACAGGGAAAAGTACAATAAATGCCACGATGGCAACAATTACACCGATAAGAATAGCTCTTCTTGACCCGATAAACATAATCACGATTATTTAGGCATAAATATAATCTTAGTCCAGAAAGATTACAGCCAAATAGTTAAGAAACCGTGTACTTTACAATTTTGGCTAGAACAAATAGACTAAAATAATCTTTTAAGTATATAGGATTTACAATGGGAAAAAAAACTCTTGCTTCTATCCTCATAATCGCTGTGGTTACTATTGCTATTATTATTTCTTTGACTGTTCTTGGTAGAAATCAATTATCTACTGATTTATCAAAAATTGGTCTAGCCAACATTAACATTACAAAGGCAAGCATTTTTAATCAGGAAGCACTTAAGGATTCTAAACCACCGGAATTATCAATTAAAGAAATTAAAACCGGAAATGTAGATAATGGCACCGAAAACTTTTCAATCAAATTTAATTTATTCAACCCGAATAAAGGCACTGTCATACTTGAGTCGATTTCATACAACGTATATTCCAACTCAACAAGAATCGCTTCTGGAGATATAGGGACACGACCTGAGGGTTTAGTTGATTCTCAGGATAGTATCTTTCCAATCATTGGAAACGGTACTCTCATTCTGAAGGATAAGAAAATAATTCAACCCAACAATGATCTAAATATGTCCCAGATTGCCAATAAATTTAATAGCTCAAACTTCGTTGTGAATGGATCTTATTTCTACAAACAAACAGGTAGCTTTCAATCCACAGGCGGTGAACAGCAATTCAGGTTAAATTATCCACATCAATGAATGCAAAAAGTCATTCAGAAAAAATTAAATGTTAATCATTTTAATGTATGTCGATATGGCGGACTCGTACCTAATGTATGGTATTACAACCGGGGCTTTTGTAATATTCACTGCTATCTTGTTTGGGGTTAGAACAAGAAGAATCAACCAAATGATAAAGATGTCAAGAGAAAACAAACAAAAATCTTGACAATTACTTTTTCTTCCCGATAGATAAGAAATCAAGAGTATGATCTGAGTCTTTTTGTTGTCCAAAGCACCTTTGAAAATACTTGCACGAAAAACATAATTCGCTTGGTTCTACAACTGGAGTCTTTTTTTCTTTAAGTAAAAGGTAAAGGATTCTTGCTCTTCGAACAACCTGTTCGAACATTCTTTTACTTTTGGACACACTAAATTCAACAAATTTTCCTTCAGGGGTAAAGTAAACTATAAAACCATTTTCTCTGTCAAAAATAAACATACCAGCATTAGTGTAAAGGAGATCATTTGGATGGGGATATTCCGGTATTTTGGAAACTGGTACGAAATTAACCAATATCTCATTGTCTATAAATAAATCAACTGTAACGTAAATCGTCAAGTCGTCAATCTTATACTCTTTTGTTATGCCCTTCAGAAGACTTGTAATCGAGCTTTTATATAAATTTGTCAATGCGCCTGAATATTCATCTACAAAGGGATCCATTCTTTCAAAATACGATAATCTAGTACAACGTGTTATCTCTAGTACGTGTATGCCATCTAGGTTATTCCCTACTTTAATGTTATTAGAAATTTTAAGCAGCTCATCTTCTATCAGTTTGTGGAAGTTCCTACCACCGAGCATCGTTCCTCATTAAAAAAAAGCCCTATTTATATTGCTCAGGTAAAGTAGATTTTTTCTACAAAAGTAGACGAAGGGAGAATGTCGGTTATAAAATGTTCAATATATTTTAATTAAGATGTAATATTATATGGCTAAAAACCAGATCTTATAGGATCTCCTGGTTTCATTAATTCTCGCAACAAGATAGTTGCGTACGAACCTGTAGGTATTTTGAATTTTACTAATAGGTTTTCAGAATACGAAAAATCATTTACTAATAATGGTAATTGTCTAAATCCACCTTCTACGCTCAATTCCTGCATTTCCTTTATGTAGAAATTTTTGGCAGAAATGTTTTCGTCCTGCATAATGATAGACAGTGTATCCTCAAACCGTCCATCTTTGGATTTGAACGAATAACCAGGCAGTTGCATTGCAGGAACCAAGTTTGAAGCATCGTTATTTGTATACTTCATTAATTTTCCCAAAGCCATTCGATTTTCTAGCTTGAAACAAAAATCATTTTTGAGGCAGCTATTAATAGATTCCCCATTCCTTAACATATTGCTCAGGCACTTGTTAAATAAGTATGCCTGGTAAGCATGAACGAATAATCTCCTTATATTTATTGGAATTGATCTTAAGGCATATTTGTATTCTTTTCCGTCCAAAAGGGATTGCAACAGATTCCGTTCGAGATCCATCCCTTTTGGAATAACTTTCATAACCTGTGCATAATTTTTTGGATCGTAACACTTTTCTCTAATTTCCTTACTAAATTGAGTATCATATTCCGTCGTATGACACAGAAATATTTCAACTGCTTTCCTAAAATTTTTATTAATAATTTCTCGCCCAACTAAATGAGTGACTAGCCTTTCACTCCCAAAGCGTTGAAGACCATAATAGTTTGGAATGTTTCCTATTTCAGTAACAAATTTAGAAATATCATTCCTAAGTGGATTTGAAATTCTTACCTCGAATTGGTTACCCATAATATGTGATTTTTTTATAGGTTGTTTTGAATATCCAAGTAATGATAATTTTGTATGCGGAGTCACACCCACTCTAAATTTTTTGCCCTCACATGTAGCATATTGAGTGGTAACAGCTTTAGAATCCTTAATTCCTAATACTCTAATTTTTGTCCCTAACTGATTGGATATTTCAATAATGGCGTGATTCGAATCTAGCCCTCTTTTTTGTAGAACCAACAGAGGAAATCTATAAACATTGTCAGCTTTCTTTGAAATATCTTTTAAAATTGGTTCAAATAATAACTCTAGTACATTAAAGTCTTCATACCTTACTTTTATTGAACCTTCAATTCCATCAAAATTCGTAGAGTAAATTTCGATTCCGGCCATCCTGTCAATATTCGGAACAGCCTTACCCATGGTTTGATGAGGTTGCATAGCATTATGTTTATTTCTTGTGGAATCCATTAGAATTCTAAATTATTGCTCTGAATGTACTGGTACGTTTAATACCTGCAATTCGGAGACAAGCTCAGATCTGTTATTGAACCAAATTCTTGAAAAGCTTAATATAAGATTTGAGACAATTGAAAATGTGGGTAGATTAGATTCGAATCCATGTAGAAAATTTGTAATATGTGAAAACTGTCTCTACTCTGATAGCATATGCATGTTTTACGACGCACATAGATATTGTCTAGAATGTTTGTGCGACCATGCGTGTTGCCCAGCATGCAGCTCAGGCTACCATGCGATTATGATTGCAGACTAGTAGTTTTTTAGACTCCGTTTGGAGAGTTGCTAGTAACAAGTTGAGTTAATGAATTTCATGCTATGCTATATGCTTATTTTCACGTTATTCTAAGGATTAAAAATAAAGAATTTATAGATAGAAGAGTAGAAATAATATATGGGTGTAAGTCGGTACGTGGCAAGAGAGATTATGAAGGAAATCGGCAATC
>DATEFQ010000060.1:0-27098 GCA_035280585.1 Nitrososphaeraceae archaeon | reverse complement strand
TTTTGCTGCCAAGTTTATACAATCTTGCATATTTTTATCTGCATTTTGATATGCTCCTGAATTTTTAAAGTCATTAAATGGTATCTTATTCTCATTTAAAACACCATTTTTTATATCATCTACTAATTGTTTTAAATTATTATAGTGTTGCAAAATGGTTTCTTCTTTATTCTGTGCTTGTATCGGATTAATACTACCAATAAAAATGAATATTCCAAAACTTATTATTGTTACTAATAAATAAGATATATTGGTAGACCCAACACTTTGCAATGATTAAAGATCAAAATCATTATAATTAAATCTTCTTCAATACACCTTATTTGGTAGCACAAAGGCTTTTAATAATGGTTCAATTTGTTTTCCATTTCAATAAAGTCTCTAAATTCAATAAATATCTCCCTACAATACCAGCTTCATTTTTTCCTTTTGCCTATGTTCCAAATCTTCCTCTACTGCCTCGTTATCATGACAAAAAAATGGAATCCCATTAAAGTAATAAAATAGTGGATTTAATCGTAAAGCAATTTTTGTTACATAATTTTCCCATTCCATGTTATATCTTTTAATCAAATATTTTCACTTCCTGATATACAATATTGACCATTCCTCATCGAAGATTCCAACATAATAATAATCTTCACAGAGAATTATTGATAAAAAACCATATTATTAATTAACGTCATCTCCTTAATTTTGATAGTGACTAGGAAGAAAACATTTTATATTCTGATGATGAGTGGCATTGCATTTATTATAATTGGTGCAGCCTCAGTGATTGATTCCAATATTCCTCGAAAAGTAGCACTGGATAGTACATTGAAGGCCAATTCAACTGATGTCGTCACACCGATAATGAATAGAGGAAGTCTTGGGCAAATCATTATTGACGGTTCCAGATTTAATTTCAAAATTGAAGATCCAGACAAATCAGTTGTCGTTTCGGTTACTAATCAGTCACATTATAAATATAATTTATTTGCTAAAAAAGAAGGAGATTATAGATTAGAAACAAAGAATGTAGGAAGCTCAGTATTACTTATTGATGGGTATGTAGAAAGTAAGGCTTCTACATTGGCTATTGGCGGTCAAATGATGTTACTCATAACAGGAATCATAGTGTTGGGTTTTGGGATAAAGACTCGGTACCTTTAATTTTTAATGACAGTTAATTTATTGTTCCTCTTTGATAGGAACCAAGTACTTTAAGAAATGTGCATTTTTTTTCAATTTTATTTAATGTTCGTTTAACACCATCTTCATTTATATGCCCTTCCAGATCCAAATAAAAGTTATATTCCCAAGGTCTTTCTTTGGTGGGCCTTGACTCTATTTTAGTAAGATTAATCTTAGAGGCATTAAATTCTTGTATTACTGAAAATAAGGATCCCGGAGTATGCTTCAATCCAAATATCATTGAAGTTCTATCATTTTTAGTAGGATTAGTTATCTCGTCAGACAGTACCAAAAACCTAGTAAAATTATTTTTCCTATCTTCGATATTTTCCTCAAGAATCTTCATATCATAAAATTCTGCAGCGCTCCTGCTTGCAATTGCTCCAGCGCCAACAATTTCTTTATCTTTAATAAGTCTAACAGAACCGGCTGTATCATAAGTAGGTACAGGTTCTAAATTCCTTTTTTTGATATAATTTCTGCACTGGGCTAATGCTTGGGGATGCGAAAGTACTCTAGTTATTGTTGCATTATTTTCTAATGCAATTAGACAGTGGTTAATTCTCAGAAATAATTCTCCGGTGATTTTTTTTTCTGTATCTAATAGAAGGTCGTAAATCTCGTTCACAGAACCCTCAATTGAATTTTCAATCGGAACCACTGCAGAATCAATATTTTTGTCTCGTAAGGCATCAAAAATATCTTGGAATAATTTCATTGGAACCGGCTTTGATTCAGGGAATAACTTTTTGGCGGCAATCTCACTATATGCTCCATGCTCCCCTTGGAACGCGACAATTTTCCATTTCAAATTATTTACCTATTCTAAAGATAATTAATTCATATATTTTTAGGTCATCCTTCCGCAGATTTCTAAGAAACACGACATAATTGAACCTGTTAACTATTCTGTTATATGATAAAGTATTTAATGCTTAATTCTTGAAATTAAGTAGATGCAACTAGACCAACAGTCTATTGATCCTCTAGATAAAGAACTTTTGAATGACATTCAATGGACATTTCCTCTGTCTGGTAGACCATATCTCGAAATAGCTACTAAGCATCGAATTAGTGAGGATGATGTAATGAGAAGAATATCCAACTTGAAACGATGTGGACTAATTAGACAAATAAATGCAATTTTTGATACGAGGAAATTAGGTTATAAGAGCGCATTAGTTGCATTTTCCGTTAAAAAGGATAGCCTGGATTCAGTGGCATTAGAAGTTAATAAGCATCCAGGCGTTAGCCACAATTATGAGAGAGATCATGAGTTTAATATGTGGTTTACATTGGCTGTTCCTCCTGATGGAGACTTGAAAAAAGACCTCGAACAAATGGCATCCTTCGATGGTGTAATAAAGTTCCGTCTATTACCAACCCTTAAACTTTATAAAATAGGAGTGAAACTCGATATGGTAAATAGCGATCCTGCCAAATTAAGTCCCGATGATAATGTAAAGACAATAGATCAAAAAAAGTTTGACATTACAGCAAGAGACAAAGAGTTCATTAGGGAATTACAAAAAGATCTAGAAGTGACTGCAAGGCCATTTGATAAATCTGCGAACAATCTTGGGATAACAGTTGATGAATTATTCGATAAGGCTGTAGAATATGAATCAATAGGGGTTATGAGACGATTTGCGGCAATCCTACGACACAGAGATGCTGGCTTTACCGCAAATGGAATGATTGTTTGGAAGGTTCCGGATGGGAATATTGATGAGGTTGGTTACAAATTAGCGTCATTTCCGCAAGTTAGTCATTGTTATAGAAGACCAGTATATCCTGATTGGCCATTTAACTTATTTAGCATGATCCATGCTCGAACAATCGAGGCAGCCAAGCAGATTGCGATCGAGTTGTCTAATTTTACAGGAGTTAAGGAATATAGAATTCTGTTCAGTTCAAGAGAGTTCAAGAAAGAAAGGGTAAAGTACTTTGTCGACTGACATTGACTTTAATCTTGTATGTTGTATGTTGGGACCTTTTGAAGATAATGATAAATAATTGTGATTGAATCTTGTGTAATTAGTTAAAATTTTAATTATAAGTCTACTTTAATATGTTACCAAGTAGTGAATCTGTGTAATATGAGTTTATTTTGTTTTGAGAAATTGTCAGAAAACCAATTGAAACTCAATCACGTAAATTGCATTAATTGAAATATCAGCATTTGAACCACGTTTAATTAAAGATACAAATTTATTATTTGTAGAATGTAATTGGCGGTTAAGCGAAGTTAGCCCAGACTGGTCAAGGTACGAGCTTCCCAAGCTCGGGATCGCGGGTTCAAATCCCGCACTTCGCAAATAAAATACTCAATACCTTTCTTCAAATGATATTTGATTTCCATGTACCCTACAAAATTAAAAAAGCATTTTAGAATATACTTAAAAACATGTGTTTGTCATTCTCTTAATAAAGTTGAAGCAAGTAATAACATTTCACTCCTACAAGGGTGGTACTGGAAAAACCACTTTAGCAACTAACTTGGCGGCATTATTAGCTAAGAAGGGAAACAACGTATGTATTGTTGATATTGATGTTTATGCTCCTAGCCTTCATTCATACTTTGGAGATAAAGTTCAAAATAAAATCAAAAACACTATAAATGATTATATTGTTGGTGCTTGCGCGGTTGATGACTTATTAATTGAAGTGACACCCATACCACAATTATCGGAAAATGGGTCTTTGGAGGGCAAGATAATCGGTTGTTTTTCTAGCCCAAAAAGAGAAGATATTCTAAAGATCGAAGGAGTAAAAGAAGATAAAAACAGGATGAGTATGCTAAAGAGATTCATTAATTTTAGGGAGGAATTAATCGAGAAAAACGATATTGATTATGTAATCATGGATTCGAGCCCCGGAATTAGATTTTGGGCAATAAACGCCTTAGCGCTATCAGATATTGTATTTCTCACGCTAAAAATGGGAGATATGGATATCGGAGGAACTAAGATGATTGCCAATGAGATATTGGCTCAGTTTAAGGAACAAGGTAATACGAAATATTATCTCCTCCTAAACAGAATTGCGGGATACTGTATTCCACATACGCAAATAGATCAATCTCACGATTCTAATTCAGAGTTAAATTATAGTACCTTAACTCCCGTAGCAGATGACTTTATTAAGAAATTGAGTACTGAAACAGGTATTGACGTAATGGACTCTATCCCATGTTATTGTGATATTCAATTTGCTCAGAAGGAGTTTCTAACGGTTCTGGGGTACCCCGATCATCCTTTCTCACATCAAATTGAACACCTAAAAGCGCTAATAGAAATTTGAAATGATTTATTGAATTTTATTTCCTTATCCTTAAAAAGAACAGGTATATAGATCCAAATCGATATAGTATCCAAAATGTCTATTCCAGGGGCAGCTGAACTCACAGATGGTGAGGAAAATATTTCTCCCACATTGTTTCTCTTGTCTGGTCCACCTGGAATTGGAAAGAGAGATTATTGTAGAGAATTTCTAGAAGAGGGCTTAAGCTCGGGAAAAAGATGCATTCTTGTTTCCTCGAGAATTACCGAAAGAGAAGAGGCAGTGTTGTTTAACCGGAATGGAAAAAAAATTAATTCGCTATTTGTTAATCCGGCGCTCCTGTACGATAGTCCTGATGAAAAATCTCTAAATGAAACTTTGAAGCAATTAATTTCGTATCTCTCATCCGGACAAGGTGATGTCGCTCTAGATCAACGGAGTGAAATTGGTGCAGAAAATGGGGACAATATTATATATTTTGTTATGGATTCTCTAAATCACCTTTGTGATATTTTTGACATTAGTCCGATTAGAAAATTTTTGGCAAAACTGATTCTCCAGCTCAAGAAATGGAGAGCGATAGGGATTTTTACTATTGATTCGCCCATATCTTCAGAATATCAACCTATAATGTCATTTTTTGACGGAATTATGGAAATGAAGTTTGAAGAGTCAAATGGTTCTTTGAGTAGGAAAATAAGACTTCTTTCCGTGGGCGGACATGCAATGTCAAAACCGACTTGGTTACAATTTAGTATTGATAAAAATGGACGATTTACCTTTGCAGATGATTTAGTTAAATGCACTTTAGATGGTAGAGTCATACAACATTCTCCAGTTTATTATCTTGACTTACCATTTCATTCGGAAGGTTGTGCAAGAACATATAGAAAATTTATGTCGGTTTTTAAGGACCTTGATCCAAAATACGAAGTTTTGAATTATAATTTTTGTTTTATTGATATTGTAGGATTATCTAATCCGAAGCTTGCCGTCCACAGACAAAAAGAAAAGATCGTAAGATTAAATGAATTTATCAGTTCCTGTAATTCATTCAGAAAAATATCGGATGATTTGAAAATAATTCTTCCCGCTGGAGATGGTATGGCTATAGGATATGAAAACAATCCTGAGCTACCATATAAATTGAGCATCGAGCTTCATGGCTCTCTCCGCAAATATAATAAACGGATGGGGACAGAAAGCACAATTAAAGTCAGAATTGGATTAAGTTCCGGACCAGTATTCACGGTTTATGACATATCAAACAGACTTAATGTTTGGGGGCCCGGTATAATAATGGCAAGGAGGGTAATGGACTTGGGCGATAGCTGGCATATCCTCATATCAGAAAATTTTGCCATGCAACTAATACCGCTATACGAAGAATACAGAAACAGTATCAGGTTTATTGGTTCGTATGAAATTAAACATGGAGAAAAAATCAATGTCTATTCAGCTTATAATAATGATTACGGTAATCCCGAATTGCCCGAAAAATTTAAACAAATCTATACAAACTCGTAATTTGCCTTAATATGAAATCCCGAACTATTAATCGCCTCCAAGATCAAAGATCTCTTTAAATTATCCATCATAACTCTAATCTTTAAATCGTCATTTGAAGGGTTAGTAATGAAGCAAAATAAAAAGAAGGATAACAATAATGTAAAGAAGGACAAGGCTCCCAACAATAAAGCGAAGGAGGATAAGAGCTACTTCTCTGTGACTCGAAAGAGAAGAAATAAGCAATTAATGATCATAGTTCCAGCCCTGTTAGTACTTATCGCTATCATGGCTTATGCAGTAACTGTATATTCTGAGAATTTGCAAAAACCAAATCTAAAGTTTGGTCCGCTTGGTTCTGCCCATGTGCATGCAGCATTTGCAGTAAAGATTAATGGTGTAAAATTAAATTTTAGCCAACCCCAATACCAAGTGCGATCCAAATACATCCACGTTGAAAATAACGATGGCAATACGCTACATAGACATTCAACTCTCGCTCCCGTAGGAGAATTCTTTAGAAGTGTGGGTATGAACGTCAGTAATAACTGCTTTACTCTTGAAAATAAGACAAGTTACTGCAGCAACGGAACTTCTAATCTAGAATTTTATGTTAACGGAAATAAAACAAATTCTATTGCAAATTACGTGCTCAAAGATAACGACAGGATACTAATAGTCTACGGTAACAAGAATCAAATGGAAACACAGCAAGATCTAGATGCCCTAAGACTTACCCAAATAAAGAAGTAGCAAGCATAATCAACGCTTATAGGTTGATTTTTTTGATCTAGTTCCAACGTTAGTAATTATAGAATTAGCATTTCAAATTTGAATTTTTAAGAAATCTCGAGTTAATTTAAACAAAGGTATTAATTCAAAAATGACTCATTATTTCCATGGTCTAACCTGCGATACTCATTTCTTCACTTGCAGGGGCAGGATCTTTTTTCTCACCATGTATATCGCCTTGTCTTGTCAGTTTAATTTATAATTCCATAATTTAACAAGATTTACATTAAGTATCAAATGGTAGGATCGAAATACAATAATACCAATTTCCTACTTCAGTGAATGGCACAACAATTTGAATCCTGAATCGTGGATAGAAATGGTTCTTGCGGATAAATCTATTTTAATGGCGAGACTGATGAGAAGTAAAAGGAGTAAGCGTCTGTCCGTAAAAGTAGACCGCTCCGGTATTTCAGTCATCTCCCCAGTTAACGAAGATATTGTAACAATAAGAGATTTTATAAATCATAATAGCGCGTGGATTTTGAAAAAAACAAAGTTTTATGCAAAACTGAATAATAAATTGGATTTTAGTCCTGTTCAAAAGGATGAAATTATTTATCTCGGAAAAAAGTACAAAATGAAATTTGTCAAAGACACTATGCAATATACAGTACTTTCTGAAAATCTAATGAAAATTACATTTCATGTAAATGATAGGAGAACGTATAATAGAAATATATTAAATTGGTATAGGGAACAGACAAAGATACTACTTGAAAGTAAAGTTCCATTCTTTGGCAAAAAGTTATCGATATCTTATGGAAAAGTGCGAATAAGGAGTCAAAAATTGAGATGGGGTAGCTGTTCAAAAAAAGGTAACTTGAACTTTAACTTATTATTATCCGCGCTTCCTATGAACATAATCGATTACATTATCATACATGAATTATTTCACCTAGTGGAATTTAATCATTCGAATCACTTTTGGAAATTAGTAGAAGATGCATTTCCCAGCTACAAGTATTGTCGAGCTTGGTTGAAAAAGAATGGTGCATACTTACAATTCCATTAGCATCATAGTAGATTTCAAGCTTGTCATAAATTTATTCGAGTCAAGTAACCTGATATGTATCTGATTTTAGATCAGTTTGTCACAAAATCAAGGTAGTTTTATTTTCTTGTCAAATAATTTTGGACTATGAATTGATTAGCAGAGTGTAATGTAATTCAGAATATGGGAGTTATATATGAAATCCACAAATATCATCATGATGATTTTCAATATGTCGTTGCTAGCACAAACAGGTATCCCGAAAACAAAGTCAAAAATGACGTTGAACGGATGAATATTATGTTAAAAGAATCATTAAAATCGATGGGAATTAAATATGTCTTCGTGATTTCCGATACAGCCGATCCCTTATATAAAGAACGGAAAAAGAACGCTCACTAATGTCTTGGACTAATTGTGTTGTTTGCGAGTTTCTAGAATTTCGTTAAAATAGGTAAAAACTTAGATATTCATTTCTTCGTTATTTCTAATTTCAAGGTTTTTATGTATGGCAATTTATATTATTCCAAATAAATTAAATTGCATCAAAAATATCTAACTTTAATTTTATTTACCGTGATAAGCGGGACTATTATTAATTTTAGTTTACAATATTTCAGCGTTAATCATCTTCTCTCTGCTGAAGAAATAGATGACAAAGCAGCAACTAGTAACGTTGCCACTGTGAGTGAGGATGTAATAGAAAATAATAATCAAATTAACCAAGCGCCCCACGCTTTTGACCTGAGCATAAATGAGTCCAGTTTAAGCAACTATAGATATCTTGTATGGAGTGCGGGAGACGAAGAAGACAGATTCATACTTTTTGCTCGCAGTGTAGATGGAGGAAAAACTTTTACGCCACCATTAAGCTTGAGCGGTAATATTCGTTCAGCTGTGTTCAATCCCGAGGTTTCATCGTCTGGTAGAAATGTCTATGTAGTATGGCAAGGTCCATCTAAAAATGGTAATCAAGATATCTTCTTAAGAAAAAGTCTTGATTATGGATCCACTTTCGGTGGCATCGAAAACATAAGCAACGATCCAGGCGGATCGGGCAATCCAGCGATAGCACTGATTGGTAACAGTACACACATTGCCTGGGAAGGTACTACCCCAAGTAATAACTATATATTCTACACTAAAAGTGACGATGGCTCTGCTTTTAATCCCCCCCAAAAAATAAACAGTAGTTTAGGCATCGCATATAATCCTCAATTCAGAGAGAAAAATAATCCAGATACTGATAGCTTCAAGTACAAGGTAACTGATGATAATGGAGCCCAAAGTAATGTGGCTACTGTGGAGGTGAATTCTACTGCAATCGGTCGCTCAAGTTTAGATAAGGATGTTAAAATTGCATCGTTAAACAAAAATGACGAAGTTAATATTAAATTGAAAGCATATGACAAGGATAACGATTCATTCCATTATGAGATAGTAACGAACCCTTCAGATGGTAGTTTGCATAATTTTGATTCCAATTCTGGTACTGTGACTTATGTTCCGAATGAAAATAATGGCATAGACTTATCATGGAACAATTACATGAATGGACAGTATAGTACTATGACAAAAAATATGGACAAAGGTTCCGGTAACAGTTCCAGCATAAATATAGAGAAGAACGATCCTTTTACGTTGAAACGATGAATATGAAGAAATAGAAGAAATGGCAAAGAAAGTGAAGTTGGGAGATCTTACCGTAGATCAGTTTAAAAAATCCATCGCTTCTGGGTTATCCCTTGGAACCATTGATTAAATCATAAATCGAATAGAGCGGCAGGTAAATATCGATATTTTATATTTCATTTTTTATCATTTTTTAAGTCTGGATCATGGCATTCTAAAGAAATTCTCCAGGGTTATAAAAAAATCCAGATTATTTTATTAATTTTCATGCTATACATAATTTTTTTAAACAGAATATTTAATTTTATGTTCATTTGAATTCTATCCTGGTGTGACAATAATTGGATCAAGAGTTGAATCAGATATTGACAACCTTGCATCACAGCTACAGCAACTAATTAGAGTTCCTAGCGTCTCTGCAAAAAAAGAATTGACGCTACTCAATTGTGCAAACTTGGTTTCTGAACTGATGGCCAAGGCAGGAATTAAATCAGAGCTACTAACGTTGAATGACAATTTAGAACAAATTCCACCCATAGTGTATGGGGAAGTTAAATCCAAGAGCAATCCAAACGGAAAAACAATCTTATTTTACAATCATTATGACGTACAACCAGCTGAACAGATTGAATTATGGGATGACGATCCTTTCAGTGGTAAAATTGATGGGAATTTTATCTTCGGTAGAGGTTCTACCGATGATAAGGGTGAATTAATTACTCGCATAAAGGCAGTTGAATATTTTCTCAAAGAAATAGGCGATGTTCCCTGTAATCTCAAGTTTTTAATAGAAGGTGAAGAAGAGGTAGGTAGCTCTCATCTAGAGGAATATTTGACTCGATATAGAGAGAAATTCTTATGTGATGCAACTATTTGGGAATTCGGATATGTGGATGAACAAGAACGACCAATAATCAGTCTTGGAATGAAGGGATTGCTATGTGTAGAGATACATGCCATGTGTTCTAATGCAGATCTTCATTCTAGTTTGGCTGTCTTAGTTGAAAATCCTGCTTGGCGTATTGTCCACGCACTTAGAACTATACGCGACGATAATGGCTTGATCACAATTAAAAATTGGTTTAAGGATACGCGAGATTTTTTACCTGAGGAACTCGAATGTATTAAACAGGAAGACTTTGATGTTTCGGACTTTAAAAGAAATTATGGATTAAGTAAGGTGTTCAATGAAAATGATATTGAATCCATAAAAAAAGAGTACGTAGGAGGAGTAACAGCTAATATTAGCGGCTTATTTTCTGGCTATATTTATGAAGGTTCAAAAACTGTGCTACCAAGTAAAGCTATGGCCAAACTCGATTTTAGACTAGTGCCTGATATGATGCCCCAAAAACAATTTCAATTGCTAAGAGAACATCTTGACAATAATGGATTCAAAGACGTCCAGCTGGTGTATTTGAGTGGAGAGCCTGCATCTAGAATTCCAATAAATAATGAATTTGCGAAATTAGTTGAGCTGTCTGCCATAGAAGAATATGGTAATGTCATTAAAAGCATATCTTCAGCAGGAACAGGACCTATGTGGTATTTTAATAAAATATTAAAGTGCCCCTGTGTTGGCATTGGCTGTACCTATAAATACAGCAGGATGCATTCACCAAACGAATTTGTTCGAATTGACTTGATTAAAAAAACCACTAAGTGCATTGGCAACATAATCGAGAATTTTGGCAGACATAACAATAAAAATTAACTGAGATAGAATGAATTAGTATTTTATTTTTGAAAAGGAGTAACACTAAGTGAAATGGAAAAAGTGAAATAATGAATTACATTTTTCATGATAGAATTCACGTGACCTAGAATAAATAGTTCGAAATAATACAGATTGTTTCAAAACTGCTAATTAAAATAAATAGCAGTGATCTGAACTAATTTCATATAATGACAATGAATTGTCCGTCATGTGGTATACTGATGGTATGGTTGAACGGATCCATAATGCACGATCAGCAGATCAATTACTATGAGTGTAGAAATTGTAAGATCAAATTGAATACTCTATCTGATGGTACTTATGAAATAACTGAACAGCCAGAAGAGCAGCGAGCAGAATAGGTAGATAAATCTGTAAAACTTGTGCAAAAATATGAATGTAGATAAAAGAAAGATACTAAAGGAAAAAATAAAAAAAAGAGACGATATTATTGTACTTCCTGGCGTATTTGATGCGCTTAGCGCAAAAATCGCTCAAAACGTTGGATTTGAGGCAATGTTTCAGACTGGATATGGATCTGCTGCCTCGCTTTTGGGACTGCCAGATTTTGGCTTTTTGAATGCGGGTGAAAATATCGAAAACTCAAGAAGGATAATCAGAGCAGTTGATCTACCAGTAATAGTTGATGTAGACACAGGATATGGAAATCCACTTACCGTTTGGAAAATTGTAAGTGATTTAATTGCTTATGGAGGTTCAGGAATATTTCTGGAGGATCAAGTTTGGCCAAAACGCTGTGGACATATGCGCGGAAAGGAGGTAATTGGTGCTGATGAATATATCCAAAAACTACGGGCTGCGCTCACAGCTAGTGCAAATAATAACTTTGTAATCGTTGCTAGAACCGATGCGCGTGCCCCTCTGGGATTCGATGAAGCAATAAAGAGAGGAAAGGAGTATCACAAAGAGGGAGCAGACGTTGTCTTTGTAGAAGCACCTCAATCAGAAGACGAGCTTCGTGAGATTCCAAAGAAGATTGATGCCCCGTTATTGGCTAACATGATAGAAAATGGTGTAACTCCGACGTTCTCAGCTAATGAATTGAAGAGTATGGGGTATAACATGGTAGTCTTTCCACTTTCAGGGTTATACGGTGCAACTTATGCAATGAAGAAAATCTTTTCGCATCTCAAAAAGAACGGAACCACAAAAAATTGCAAAGACATGATGCTTGATTTTAATGAATTTAATGACCTAGTAGAATTACCAAAGTTTATGCGGATGGAAAAGAAGTATCAAAATTGATTATGTTTAGTGAGTTAGCCATCTCTGGGTGGACATCAAAATCATAATTCTAACGTATTAAGTGATATAGAGAATAATTTGTGTTATTATAAGATAATGTCGATGAATAATTTTGTAATTGATGTGTTACTAAATTAGTATCCAACAGATAGAATTCAGCATATTTGTCTGAATTTATCATATTGGTAATGTTATCAGAAAATAAAAAAGTTCTATTTTTTAAATCCAATTCCATCCATCCTCTTAAATGCTTACTACCCACTATTAATGAGCCTGATGGTGTATTGTGATTGAACCAGTCGATTAATGCAACTAATGATTCTGACTCAGGTATCGATATTGAATTATATTGCATTGTCATAGGATCATAGTAGTGCATATATTCATGGAAAAGTCCGTAGGGGTTAAGGTAGGAACCATTGGGACTCGTAGCAAAGATAAAACCCAGAAATACAAATGGAATGAGGATCGCAAGATAATTGACAAATTTTTTATGAGATATTGCAATTCGTTTACTCTCAATCAGTGTTATAAATCCGTATCCTGAAAATATCGAAAGAATTATACTAAAAATAACTATCCATCTATCGGGGAGAAGAGCGGATGTACCAGGATATATTATCCAGGTAAATGAACCTACTAATGAAAGGATAAGAGGAATTTTGAGAATAGTGATTTTAGCTTTCATAATGCCAATTACTCCAGTGGGTAACAATATGCCGCACATTACGAGAAATAAAACACCCAAGTTCAATGAGTTGTACGATTGTTGTAGTGGATCTTTTGACGCAATTGATGCGCTTCCCAACATTATATTATTTGTTATAGTATCAACGTTATTGTATAGGCCGAATACAAAGATAACAGTTGTAATTGACGCTAATATTGCGATCATTCTTTCTCTCTTGACTAAAGAGTACAAGACGTATACCGACGTCAGGAGAAAGCCTATCATTCTATCTGAAAGTACAGAAATAATGGATAAGGGTAAAATAGTAAGCAAAATTCTTTTTGATGCGTTTGAAATAGTACCTAAATATGATAAACAGTAAAGGGTGATAGTTAGAGCAAGCATATCTTTGTGAAGGTCCCATGATGTTCTGAGTACCGATACTTGAAAGATAACAAATAATGATAAAAAAATACTTTGATAGTTACTGAGATGAAAATTATTCTTTGCAATTGAATAAACGACTGTTGAAAAAATTCCGAATATTAATACTGCCGTGGCAGTTACTACTAACCTAGGATCAATATGTGTTACTGATATTGTTAAATGTAGTAACACTACATATAATGGAAATTGGTTCGACGCCGATGTCCAATGATTTTCAAAGTTGACTAGAACGGGCAAATAATAGTTTATTACATCATATCCAATGGGGAAAGGTAGCGCTTCTAATTCTGGAATAACTCTCACAATTACAGCTATTGAAAAAATAATCAAATATGGATATTTTCTATTATTTACAAAGAAATTTTTAAGCTGCAATGTAGAAACTTTGTTTGAATATTTCATTTAATTTATTATCTAATTTTGTATAATTGAGGCTATTGAAAAATTTTTGGAAGTACCTTATCCAGATTTATTGATTTGATTTCCAATATTGAGGGTAATTCTTCGTTATTTAGGGTTTTATTTCATTCTCTTAGTCTCGACTGCCTTGGTGACTTTTGGTTCTTTAGATTAAGATGAGTCAGATGAGGAGTCAGATGAAGGTTTGGATGTTCGAAGAATTCTACGAGAAAATTAAAAAATACCAAGTAATTTATTGTGGCGAAATGTAATATTTTATGTTGATTGATATTCGCAATGTGCTTACTTTAAGATATGACCCGACTATAGAAATCAAATCGTCGATACCACAGATTGAAATTAATCAAATCAAGAATAGAAGAAATACCTATCCATCCCCTGGAGACATAGAGCGCGAATTGAGGACTATAATAAGAGAAAACATATCAGTTCATAATCCTGATAGAATATCACTTGCACTAAGTAGTGGTGTTGATTCTAATTTGATGCTCTCATTAATTAGGGATGAGTATCCTAAATTAGATATCAAATGTATTTCTGTGAGCTTCGATGAAACGAGTGAAGCAAATTATGCGAAAGAGACCGCTGCGTCAAAAGACACTGATTTTTATGATATTACTATAGATAATCCACTCAAAAAGTTACCTTTTTTGATTAGTATAATTAAGGAACCAAGATGGAATTTATATCAATACTACTTTATAGAAAAATCAAAAAAGTTATCGAGTGTTCTCTTTACAGGAGATGGTGGAGATGAGCTGTTTGGGGGCTATACTTTTAGATATAACAAATTTCTGAAATTACTTAAAGAAGGAGATGATTGGAAACAACGGGTACGTCACTATCTTGACTGTCACGAACGGGATTGGGTACCAGACCAGGAAAAAATATTTGGAGAAAACATTAGATTTAATTGGTCATCAATTTACTCTTTATTAAAGGTCTATTTCGATAATGATTTGGATCCGCTCGATCAAGTCTTTTTAGCAGATTATAATGGAAAGTTAATCTACGACTTTGTGCCCAGCAATGAAAAGTTCTTTAAACATTTTTCTATTACTGGCTTTTCACCTATTCTAGATAATAAAATCATTGATATGTCATATAAGATTCCACCTTCTGCCAAATTCGACCGTACTACAAACACGGGAAAAATTCCGCTAAGACAGATCTTAGCAGATCTTGGCAGCGGGAAAAATATTTCAGATACAAAAATAGGGTTTGGTATGGATTTGAAAAAACTTTGGTCCACTAACGGAAAAGAAATTGTGACATCGACGTTGTCAAATGCAAGCGTATTTCGTGACAAAATTATCAGTCTTGATTTTTATGAACGCTCTATTAAAAAAATAGAGGAGACGGGTGACCTGAGATACATAAGTAAAATGTTGCAATTGTTAAGTCTTGAAATATGGTACAAAATGTTCATAACGTTTGAAGTTAGCTTAAAATATTCGCTGTGATTTGAATCAGATATCATGATTGCGGTACTTTAAAGGAGAATCTCTAGTTGCTTCGTTATTTCAAGGAAACTTAGCATGTCAAACTAATTTATATGCATCGATTATCTTCTTATCATGTTTCTCCCAAACTAGATTAGTTCTAGCATAATTGAAAATTTTAAGCCTTTTCTCATATAGGATATCCATGTTTGTTTTAAAATACACCAATTTTGAAGCCAGATCATCATAATCCTCAAATGTTAGACAGTTATCATCCAACGAGTTAATTACGGACTTCAGGTCAGAAGTTAGCATAACAAATAACCCAGCGTGCGCGTACTCGTATGCCTTATTTGGATTCAAAAAACGATGAGACCAGTGTTTCTTCCAAGGTATCAATCCAATTGAATTCTTTCTCATCTCATCAAACATCTTGTCTCTAGGAAGAAATCCGGTTGCCCTGAATTGTTCGGATGACTCAGGTTCCCATCCTATTATTGTCAAATTACCAATGCCAGCATGAACAAAAAGGTCGGTTAGTCCAGAAATATTCCTGTTAGTAACCTGCTTGTGTTTGCTATCGCCTCCGGCATAAGCGACCGATAGAGAATCATGTTTTTGAGGTGCTCTAAATTCATTCGTTTCTGTTTCCATAGGAAAGTTAGGTACTACAAATATCTCTTTCGTTCCATTGACATTATCTTCCTTTAGCTGTTGAGCAATCTGTTCTGAGACAGTTATTGTAGGTACTGAGTTGACTAATTCTCTCTCCCACTTGGTCCAGTTAGAAATACTTTGGCGACAGACAAATGATAATTTCATTCTTTGTACCGTTCCTCTGCTGAGTCTTGACTCCGAGGGGACGCCATTATAATTTTTTAGATTCTCGGCATTTACAAGTGAGAGCACTTTAAAGTATTCATGATCATCAAATACTGTTGGTAGGTTGAGATCAAGCGATACTTTAGCTGAACCAATGTTGTGTGAATGGACTATATCTGGCCTAACATGTTGCACCAATCTTTCAATCTGCTTTTTGACGCGATGATAATAATATGGAATTCCTATCATGGCAGAAGCTGTCCACTCGATTGGATAAGTTTCCAAAAAAATAGTAGAATGGCTTGGGGTCTTCAGACGTCCACCAAAAAATACTTCGTGTCCGTATCGCTTTGCTGTTAGAGCGGATTTTTCAACTCTCCAATCTGGAAGTCCATCGTCCGATAGGTGAAGTATCCTCATTTTATCACCATCTTTTATACTTGTACACAGTAGTGTTCCAAACTAAACCAGCTTTGATTTACCATTCCAATTATTAGAATTTACTGAAATATTGGCATGATCAAGATAAAAACGCTGAAAATGATTCTTTTATAATATTACATTTTTAAAATAGAAAAATATTACTGCCAATAAATGAAAAGGTTTATCTTGAAATTAGAAGGCTAGGTACTAGAATTATGAAAATTCTCATAACCGGTGCTGCTGGTTTCCTCGGAAGTTACCTTTCCGAAAAATATGTTCTCGATAAACACCTTGTATATGGAGTTGATAATCTGATGAATGGAAACCTTAACAACGTCCGTACTCTTTTGCACAAAAAGAATTTCAAATTTATTCGAGGTGATATAGCACTAAATGAGGTATATACTAGACTACCAAATGACTTTAACGCCATATTTCATCTAGCAGCTCAAATACATGTCGATAGATCAATTGTCAATCCTGAAGAAACCTTCAAGATAAATCTAGGTGGAACCCTCAAAATTTTGGAATTTGCCAGAGTAAACGATATCAATAAGATTTTATTTGCATCAACAAGCGAAGTCTATGGCTCCGCCGAATATGCGCCGATGGATGAGGCTCACCCCTTATCTGCAAAACACCCTTACGGGGTAAGCAAAATAGCGGCTGATAGACTATGCTATACTTACAATGAGACTTATGATCTTGGTGTCGACATAATCCGGTGCTTCAATTTTTTTGGACCCAGGCAAAAAGATACCGGTTATGGAGGTGTCATAGCAATTTTCATAAACAGGGTATTACAGAACAAACCACCTATCATTTACGGTGATGGGAAACAGACTAGGGATTATATGTTTGTGGAAGACGCCGTGGAAGCATATGATACCGTACTCAAGTCCAGAGGCAATCCAGGAAAAAATGGGATAAACTTTGGCAGCGGTAAAGAAGTATCAATCAACGATATAGCGGATCTAATAATCAAACACGGTGCTCAAGATAATAAATTGCGACCAATTCATGTCGAACCTAGACCGGTCGAAGTACAACGACTTATTGCAGACATTTCGAAAGCAAAGAAACTATTGCAATTCAGACCTAAAATACAATTTGAGAAAGGTCTAGCTGTACTAATCGATTGGTATAAAAACTACAAGTCAGAGTTATGGCTGTACTAACACTTTACGGAATGACGATTATATGGTACTTTCATTTCACTGAATCCTCGTCCCCTGGAAGAAATCCTTTACCAACTCGCCTAAGGATACTGTTTGTAGTTATCATCAGTGGTAATGATCGTATATCTAGTATCTCATTTGCTAGCTGAGTTTGAATTTGTTCTGGGAATATTTGGAGCTGTCCTAGCCTAAATAATAGATTATTATATCGATATACTAATTCATTTAAAATATGCGTATACTACACATACTTGATGCAGCCGGTGTAGCATGTATATATTCAAAGTTTCTACAAGCGAAGGGATATGAATCCAGAGTAATTTGGAACAAGGATGTTGGAGACAAATATGGAATTTATGACTATTATAAAGACTATATGATTAATGTTTCGTATACTGAATTTACCGATAGATGTCTTAGAGAAGGAGAAAGTGCCGACGTAATTCATGTCCATGGATTCATAGACATACTATTCAAATTACACAAGAAATTCCACAAAAAGAAATTCGTTTTGCACTATCATGGGACAGATATTCGCGGACTAAATAAACAAGAACTCCCCAATCGATCACGAGTGTCAGATACGGTAATTAGATTAAAGAGGCTATATAGAAAAAAAATTGGTCATTCAAAAGCTCAGAAATTAGCCGACGCAGTATGCGTATCTACTCCAGATTTGTTACCATTAGTAAAAAATGGTATTCATATTCCTATTCCTATTGACATAGACCATTTCAAACCAGATAGTAATTCAAGTATAGGACTGAAAGAAGCATTCACTATTAACTCAGAGGTAACAAACATACAATGGGCCCTTGACTATTGCAAGAAGAAGGGCATTAAACTTGATGTTGACATAATTGATAGGACCAAAAACCCAATAATGTATAAAAACATTCCTGATTTTATACGAGGGTACAAAACATACGTAGATATCAGATACGTTAACGATACTGTTTTAGAGAATCTAAGTAGCACAGCCCTCCAGTCACTAGCATGCGGACTTAAGGTACTGGACTATAAACTGCAATTCCGTCAATCGTTGCCACCAGAACATAATGCGGTAAATGTAGTCTCCCAACTCGGTGATATTTACAAAGATCTTAACCTCTTGTAGTAATATACTACATGCAGTTTATAATTTCAGCCTATAGAGCTTGTGTGAGTTCTTTAGTAACTGAAAATATTAAGCATTAGCTAAATTTCTATATTCTTTGGTGACAACAACCAGCACTGTTGCCATGCCAAGAGATTCCGAAATGGCATCAAATGTTTGGGTAAAAACGTCTTGAATTCTAAGATTTGAATATTTGTTTCTTTACAAAATATCTCAAAATCTTTTATTGACCAAAAGTGCAGATGTGTAAAGGATTGTCTTGGTACATATCCTCTTAATAGTTGTATTCGCCATTTTATGTATGCGCTGTTTGGAATACTTACTATCACGCCTTTTTTTGCATGTTTAGCTGCATCAACTAAAATTCTTTGAGGATAAGCAGTGTGTTCTATTACTTCTAGCAATAAAATGTAGTCATACGACGTACCCTCTGAAAGACCCAATCCATTCGTGATATCGCGGATTTCGGTTTGAATTCCAAGCTGTTTCGCTTTTTCGCAAGCTGTAGATGAGATATCCAGCCCTACTACCTTGACTTGCCTATTTTTTATCAAATATTCTGAAACAGTCCCATCACCTACTCCAACATCCAAAACCGTCGAATTTGGTTCAATCCATTCCTCAACCAGTCTGGCCCTTGACAAGTTACCGGTATTTATTGCCGAGTGATACTTTTCGTAATCTTCAAACACCTCGGGGAAGCTCATACTATTTTGAGTGAGAGCGGTCCATGACTCTCGTAATATTGTTAAGCCAAGCATTGCTCCAAAACGAGGAGAGGTACGCGATTTCATTATACTGATCGTGAAAATAATGCTATATTTGATTTAATTGGTGTATTTTCATATTCAGCATTCTCTACTGTCATATACGGCATGTCGAGCACAAACCGATATTACTAAATATTCTCATTAGCCCTCGATTAGCATTATTCTAAATTCTAAATATCTAGTTAACTTGTTATTGAAGAATACTAGAAATAAGATTACTAATGATTTGTGATGTCTTGCCATTACCAAATGCGGATTTGGAGTAGTTAGAAGTTGGAGGTCGCCTTTTGACTGCGTGAACGATTTTCTCGCTATCGATTCCAGTAAGGATATTCCATTGTCCCTTAATGGTTTCAACCCACTCGGTAGTCCTTCTCATTGTGACACAAGGCACTTTTAGTAAATAAGCTTCCTTCTGGATTCCACCTGAATCAGTAATGACCTTCAAGGAATTCTGTAGCAATGCTATGAAATCTATGTATCCTACCGGGAGTATCATCTTAACATTTGAACATTTTAGAAGTCTGTCTAACAAGCCAAAGGTCTTGAACATTTTTTTTGTTCTAGGATGGATAGGGAATACAATCGTATAATCGATAAGTGATTCGAATGTCTTTAAGAGTTGAATAAAACTATCCCTTGAACTGGTATTTTCCGCTCTGTGCATCGTAAGTAGTAAATAAGATCTCGGTTTTAGACTGAGAATATCAAGTATTTTTGATTGTTTAGATATTACTTCAGTATTGTCGATAATTTCAACAGACAAGTCTCCTGTTTGGTATACTTTACCTCTTGTTTTTTCTCTTTTGAGAATATCCAGAGCGTTTCGAGTAGGAGCAAATAAATAATTACTTACAATATCTGTTAAAACTCTATTATTTTCCTCAGGCATTGCAAAATCATAACTGCGCAGGCCAGCTTCTACATGACCTAATTTTATATTACACTTGTTTGCACAAATGGCCCCAGCTAACGTTGAATTAGTGTCACCATAAACAAGAACAAGATCAACATGTTTTTGTTTAAGGGTTTCCTCTAGGCGTTTGACTAGTTCGCCTATTTGGAAACATGAACTTCCTGATCCTACACCCAGGTGGATATCTGGTTTGGGAAGCTCAAAATCGTTAAAAAAGATTTCAGACATTTCATAATCATAGTGCTGACCAGTGTGAACTATCAGGTGTTCGATTCCTGACTTATTTAGGGATTTGTGCATAGGTCCTAGCTTGACAAAATTGGGGCGAGCACCAACTACAGAGGCTACATTCATTTATTATAAGAAATTAAATGGAGTCAGTATAAAAATCCACTATCTTTTCCAATGGTGGATAAAACCCGATATTTGCTGAATTTCATTGTACTAACAAACGATATCAAATTAAGACTGAGAAATTCTCATGTATTAGCATTTTTAATTCCAAATATTTGCAGTATCCTTGTCTTTTGTCTAATTCTTATTGCTTTTCTTATTTCTGGGTCATACATACTATCATATCCTTCCTTTTTAGGCTCATATGTTAGGTAATAATAGAGCATGCGAATTGCTCCAAGTCTGCCCATCGGCTTCCCGGCCGAAAAACATTGGATGAATCGTCCCAGCACAAAAAGTGGATGATATCCGAGTGTTCTCATGCTGGCGCCAAATTCATAGAATTGGTGATTAGTTCCTAGTGGTCTTGTATGTGAAAATCGTGCATCGTTGTTGACCACGTTTTTAAAACCATGATACAATGACAACTGTAAGATAACAGATTCGTAACCCATTTTTTCTGGATAGCGACCGAGAACATTATCAAAGAAAGAACTCCTGACGAACCTTCCTGCTCCATGTGGAGTTGTGTAAGTATTATTGTCATAGTTCCCTGAAGATATAGCTATTTTATCATCATAATCCATTTGGCTCATTATCTTGTCTGCATAGAGCTCCTCATAATGAGTATCATCGGTACTAATCATGTGATAATCTGTCGGTTCCAAATTCGTATTTTTGGCAAAATCAATTACACTATTCCAATTTTTGACAACTCTTCCTATATCATATCCCAAGTCAGGATTGGTTATTATGTAGATATTCTTATTTTTCAATTTTAGTCCTTGCAGGATACTATTTGTGTTATCAGTTGAACCATCATCGACAACTATAATGTACTTGGGTTTGGCTGACTGTTTTAGCAGCGAGTTGATAGCATTTTCAATTTCAATTTCAGAATTCCTGCAGGTCACGATGGCATAATAACTACCCACAAGTATAATGAAAATAATGGACCATAAACATCTTTTGCTAGATAAGTGGATTGTTAGGTAAACAAATTAACATGTATTACTTGTCGTGACTATCTGATGTCTTTGCATCTCCCTTTGACAGTTTATTAGTGTACAAACGTTTTTCTCCTCTTGTGATTGCAAGAAGAGCTTCTCTCATCAATTTCTTGTCTTCTTCGCTCACCTTACCCTCAATAAGATCAATTACATACATCCACATTATAGCTCCTACTTTATTTTCCCTAAACAAGGCATCCTGCTCGACTTTCCATTGACTCTTCCTATGCCAATATCCCAATCCTATACTTATCGGTACATAAAGCAAAATAAACACTATAGCAAAAATTATAATATTATCGAAAACACCTGCTAGATATGGAATCTTGTCAATCAACAGTTTATACTGAATTGTTATGAAATTTGCAAATGTCATCACAAAAATTAGATAGATACTATGTCCATTTCGAAAATCTAACCAGCGTCTCCTAAACCAATCTGACCCAAATGGAAGATGCATATTGAAATGTAAGTTTATCTTTTACAAATACATTCCGCTCTAGTAGGACCAATTCATATTAATACACAAAGTAAAATCCGTAACGAGATTTAGAAAAATTAATTGAAAATATTACATCTATTACTAACTATGCAATAAACTGTCAGAAAATGGGCGAATGCAAGATAAGAATTACTCGCAGAATAATCAAGTCTTAAAACATTTTCAATTATCGATAAAAAAATGATAATGCTAGAGTGCTTTCAATAGCCTATTCATTTGTTCAAAATCAATACCAAAACCAAAGCGTTTTTCTTCTCTTTTCATATTTGTGTACATGCTCATAAGTAACTTGAAGTGTTTTACAGTACTGAGTTTTCCATCCATTTTTAATCTGACAATCCGGTAAACATCGTCGTAATATCCGAATTTCTTGAGAACTCGCTTTTCATAAAGTTCTGCGTTAAAGATTGAATGATTATTTAATACATCTATGAATATATTACAACAAATTAATGAAGGAATGATCCCTTCACCGAGCATTGGAAAGACACATCCTATTGATTCACCGACGCCAATTATGTTATTATTGTGAAATGGCAACATACGTTTTGGAGGAGAAAGTCTTATGGGCCTTCCTATTTTTCTTAAAATTCGAGCATTGGGATACTTTTCAAAGAATTCTGAGATCCCATAATATTTTTTATCAACATCTCCTGCTCCCATATACCCTCGACCGTCTCCTAATGGAAAAAACCAAAAGTAACCTCTAGCGCCTTTATATCCCATCACATAAAACTCATTGATTCCACTGACGTTTTCTACGAGGTATTCATATGAAGGTATAACGAAATCTTGAGTGGATCTGGGTAGTAGAGATCTATGAAATCCAGTACAATCTATAACGTAATCGAAATTTGAGAGAAATTCAGATTCTGGCTTGCAGTGAAAACCATAATTTATGCTTAATCCTTGGCAGAGATCTTGCTCCCACTTGAATTTATCGTATGTCACCAAACCTTTAAGGTTCAGATATTCTATTTTTTCATTAGGCAAATCCATCCTCAATTTCTTTCCTCGATGAAGAACATAATCATCGAAATTCAGTCCAGCATCTTTGGAAAACGTCTCGAGCATATTTTTTGAAGCTCCCCAAGCACATACTGGCCAATGCGATTCTTTTCTTGAAGACTCAAAAATTTCTATTTGGTGCCCATTTTCTTGAAGGCGATTTCCTAGATAAGATCCAGCCACACCTGCACCAACGATAGCCAGTTTCACGATATCCTTGAGATAAAAATCGCTTATATTTCTTGTTGAAAATCAGCTTTCAACTATTAATTCCTTGCCAAATGGTTTAGATAATGGTCTGAAATGTATGTATTAAGTAATTGAAGTAGCTACTCAATTAGTTAACTATAATTTTTTAGCGCAAAAAAAATGAGAGCAATAGTAAAATAACTCTAAGAAAAAACCAATTGCATATTACCTTGCATATTTCTATAATAGAGAATTAGAGATTGAATTGCACCTTAAAAAGCAGTATCGGAAGCTCAACTAATTTAATGTAACAAAGAAGCGATTGAAAATTGAGTCGATGTACAATTCGTAATCAAAAAAGGACGCTTGCTGATTGGTTCCTCATGTAGACTTTCATGGCTATGTATAGGTAAGAAGCGAAATTTTATTAAAAAGTTAGTCAAGCCATACTATTATAAAAGGATCTAATAATTATTGCAATCAGTAAAAAGGCTACATATACTGCAACTTAGTTACAATAGAAAGATGAGCTCGACTTAAATAGTTAGTAATGTAGCCCTATATTGGATGCAACAAACAATGTCATACATCTTAGCAACAATATTAGTAGCACTAGCGACTATCAGTGGAATAAGTATACACAATTCAGCGCAAATAGCACTGGCACAAGAACCATTGTCAAGTCCAGCATGCGGTCAAGTAGTTCATGGCAACGTAACTTTAACTGCAAATCTCGAATGCACAGGAGATGGGTTAATTGTTGGAGGAGATAATACAACAATTAATTTGAATGGATACTCAATAAATGGACCGGGAGATAATAGTTCCAAAGTAGGGATATCTGTACCCCACTCAAACAACGTAGTTGTACAGGGTTCTGGCTCAATTCGCAATTACCAAGCGGGAATTTTGATATCTGGTTCTCAAAATACTGAGATAAACAGAATTACATTCGAAGGAAATAAAATTGCTGTCTTCATGACCGGCTCTATTGGAAGTACTGTGGAACAGAACTTTATTGACGGAAATGCAATCGGTGTGGCATCACACTCATCAATAGGAGCACAGCTTCACGCCAATATGATGACAGGCAATGATCTTGCAGGCATAACCCTTGTCAATACAGACAGATCTCAAATAGACGCGAATTCAATTGGTGGAAGCAGGAACGGCATATACCTAGATTCGCAGAGTACCAAGAACACAGTCCTGTATAACAATGTCCTAAAGAATGATATCGACATAAACAATGCAGACGGATTGCCACTCAACATAAACGGAAACGAAATGTTGAAGAACAATTGCTTCGTAAGTAATCCAAGTGGTGGATGCAATCCTCAATAAGGTGCAAAGCTGAAACAGCTGGATTAAGAACCACAAACCTCATTTTTTTATTTTTATCAGTACAAAACAACTAATAGAAATATTTGTCATTTAAATTTGAAAATATGGACTTAGAGCGAGTCATTGTCGGCTATTATCATGTGAAGTCAAATCGCCAATACTAACGTTCATGACTGTTTTGTCAGAAATCTCAATAATAGTTGAAAAAATTTCCAAAATTCAAAGATTGTAAAAAAATTATGATTCAGTCTTGAAACGGCAGCAATGAATGAACTCAACTTCACAGAAGCTGACTTTGAAAGTATTCCCAGATACGTCATGCCCAAAGTTGACTTTAGTGTGTGCACGGTATGCTTCGTGCAACTTAGAATAAAAATGTGTCATGATCTGACAATGTTTTTGAAAAGATAAAGCAGTTTTAGAGTTTTTGAATACATCGTAGAAATTTCATATTGTTTCGAAATTCATATAATGCAGAGAAACGTTGAATAGTACATGAAGTTAGGAAAAAAGGAAATTGTGGTTATTACTATGGGTATTTCATTGTTGTTTTTGATTTGTTACTGTGAAAAAATAGATCTGAATGTTGACGTGAATGCTCAAACTTCACGTAACGTCTCAATGAATGTCACTAATCCCATAGATAATGCCAATTTATCTAAAATTCAAAATGCCAATAATTCTAATACTAATAATGCAATACCTTATGTTTTAAACTTGACAAACGACTCGGATACTACATCGCAGGTAGTAAACCAAGTCATTCAGGCTATCGGCGGAGGGCAATCTACATCGTTGGAACAAGTACTAAATTCAGTAAGCAAAGGAAATTCGTCTTCATCACTTGAGCAGGTCATAGACACAGCAAGTAATGCATTGAATAATCCAACTAGTAAACCTACTAACGGTTCCGGTAATAGGGTGACAGGCCTGCCTTGAAAAAGAAAAAATCCTTGACATGAATACAAAATTGTGCTAATCATGTGATTTATTTATTATCCAAATATTTTGCAGGTATTCTGTATCTTATGTATTTATCTTCTAATGAAAACTTGGGCGGATGTGGATCAAGAGTCAGGTTATTGCATTTAGCACATTTTTCATCAAGTGTATAGATCATGCAGAAACTACATTTTCGCATTAGATGTCTCATTACCGTTACTTCCTATTTTTTTTAGAACCTTCTCTTATAAAATTAAATAATCCGACTTTCTTACCAGCGGAGTTTGAAATTTTCTCAACAGCATTATTCAACAGCTTTTCAGCGATCTTATAATTTTCTGCCTTGGCAATTATCCTATAACGGGGAGCTGCTATATACGAAATTCCAATTGAACTATTATTTTTATCTACTTCTACTGAAGATAGAATATTCTTTATAATCTCAATTCCCTGCGGCTCATTTATGTTAATTTCTATAATTCCTCTTATCTCTACACTAGGTATTTGGATCTTTTTACTTTCTTCTGCTACTGCAACTTTTACTTCTTCTGCGATATCTAAAGATTTTATTGAGTCAATCCCCTTGAAGGCAACAGTCTCAAACATATCATAAAGAGAGTCGAATTTTTGCAATATTACGTCCTGAAGCTCATTAACCTTATCATCAGTCATACCTGTCTTTGTTTTAATGATATGCATGAATGCGGAAGCCTTTTCACTCTTCTTGACGTCAATCAGTTTTGATTTTCTTTCTTCACGAGATACCTGTTTGAGCGAAAGATCTACCTCTACCCTTGACTTGTCTACTCTTATAACTTTAAGCACAGTTTTTTGCTTTGGTCTTATGTACCTCTCTATATTTCTAATCCATCCTGTTGCAATTTCAGATACATGTAGAAATGCGGTTAATTCTTGATATTCATCTAAAGATACGTAAGCGCCATGACCAGTAACTTCTTTCACTGTTGCAATTACCAAATCACCAGCCTCAGGAAGCTGTTTGATATCAGTGACCATTTAGGAAATACGCACCTTGGTACTATACTTTAAGTTTGCTTATATTCTATTTATTTCTCAAAAATCAATACCCCGTTTGGCCTTTATTCCTTTTTTGTAAGGATGCTTTATCTCTTTCATTTC
>DATEFQ010000059.1:0-21659 GCA_035280585.1 Nitrososphaeraceae archaeon | reverse complement strand
GGCCAAGGAGGTTATTAAGTCAAAAATATGATAAAACATGGAACTGGATACGCAATGTAACGGATGGATTGGGACAGGATTTGGGAAGTCAAAACCAAGACCTAATTCTATCTCTGTATGATAAAATGTTTAAAAAAAATTACTACGATTGTCTAAGACTTCGTCTTTGAAATAGCGACCTGATCTCGAGCCACGCCGTTATTATGATAAAATGTAACCAATAATTTAGATCCATTGTTCGTCACATCCACATTCAGAAAACCATGCAACAGAAGTTGCTTTACTATGTAAGGCGCTTGGCCTGTAAAATTATAAAATTCTGCCCCTCCAGTTCCTAATGTAAGGAATATTTGCCCTTTTCGAATATTATCATATTGTTCAGTATTTTTATCCGTAATTATTGGAGTATACTGTCTGGTGAAATTGTACGAGATGGGATATGTACGTTGATAATTGTGATTATGAGCCTGGAGTACAAGATCCACATGATATTTATCGAAAAGTGGATGGTAAGCATCTTGCAGTTCGTCCAGACCAGGATGAGTAGTATTTGAAGAATAGAATGGCCTAAATGAGTACACTATTATCCAATTAATGCTTTTATTTTCATGTGCACTCTTAAGATCATCTTTAACAAACTGATACTGATCTGAGGTAATATTGTAGGGTATAAATGAATTCTTAGGAGTTGCCATAGCAAGGAAATGCACATTTTTGATGTTGAAGGAATAATATGGTTTGGTAAGATTAAAATGCTTTAAGTATAGATCATAAGTAACATTACCGTGAGAAACATCATGCTCTCCAAAAGACATCTTAAATTTAGTGCTGTTCTCTAAGGGCTCGATCATTTTAAACCAACAATTTGGATTGCTTTTATATGCAAGATCACCCAATGCTAGCACTAATTCTGGCTTCATGCTGGCCATATCCTTAATCGTTGTTTTTGCCTCACGATTGCAACCATAATCTCCTGCAACCACAAAATTAAATTCATTTAGCTTTGAACTAACTGTGCTATTGTCATAGCCATGAGCGAAGCCAAGCAAGGAACCTACCGAAAATGAAAACAGAATAATAAAATAGAAAACCGGAGTGTATGAATGTAAAATATTTTTTCGAAGATTAATTATATTGAAAATAATCATTTTTATTGAATCCAACTGAAAAATGCAAATTTAACAGATGTAAATACCGCCTCTGATTAGACAAAATAGAGTTTGCTCAACGTCATCAGGATTTATTTGAAACAATTTATTACTTAAAAAGGCCAAAGGCAAAGGTATGTACTTTATTTAGAATATATATAATATGGTACAAGTGGCTAAAGGTCTGACTTATTAAGAACGAATTTCTATCCTGTGCATTTCGCTCAAATCATAATCAATCCAGTTAGATAATTGTATCAATTAACTTATTTTACCCTATATTCAATTAAATTTATGAAAAGTATCTCTGTATTGATGCTAACAGCGTTGTTTGTCGTAATATTTTCCTCATTATTTATTGCCTCTTTTGGTCAGAAACAAGAATCAAATCTTGCATTTGATATTTTTAATAATAAAACACTTACAGTGCCAACTAATGTAAAGAACTTTGTAATCCTTATTCCAAATGAAGCGCACGAATCGCCCGCTTTAATAAAGGATCAAAGGCTAATAAATCAGCCATATGTTCCACAAAATCTATTCGTTGGTCCAGACACTAAAGTTATGTGGTTTGTGGGGGATGTAGGGCATACTCGCAGGGTGAATTTAACCGACACAAATTCAAAGGAAGTCTTTAATGCCCTTTTGCACTTCAATTCTGCTAGTAAACCTCTATCCTTAAACCAAACTGGCAAGTTCACTTACTCGGAATTCAAAGCAAACAAAGATGACCCAAATTTTGTAATGAAAGGGAGTATAACTGTTGCTGGAAATAATAACGGATCCAGTACGGGTGAAAATAATAACTCAAAAGGCAATTTTGATAATATGGCTGTATTGATGGTTCCAACACAGGATATCAATAAACATACTAGTACATTTGATAAAAATGATATGAATATCCTGAGTGAATATTCATTCAAGGATCTAAGACAAACGGGTGGTGGTGGGGCTAACCAAACTTTGCTTGTTCTTGGCAGCAACGATCCAATAAATACCATCACTTCCGTTCTTAAAAAAATAACCACAACCCTGCCATATAGTTAGTATGCGATGTATACTATTAATGACCCCAATGCACAACTCTGTTGACGTGTACTGTACTTATCAGAAGTATTGATACTATGTATTGTTTTATCAATACCCTCATCCATACTCAAGGTATATGTTTGAGATAGGCTGATTGCTAATCATCGATTAAACAATTCCGAGGTAACATTTGTATTTTAAAGATCGGATTAAACATCTCAGCAGCTAAGCTTAATGTAAATACTCCTGCTCTATTAGTTGCAAGAGGTTATAGATTTATTTTATTAAAAGAGATTTAATCAGGAGGAGGGCCTAATTCCTCTTTCCCTTTCATCATTTTATCATATGACATATCCGTGTAATACCTTTCGTAAAATGATACATGGCTTGATTCCAATCCCATCAGAGATTCGTGAACCCTTTGAGCTGCCTCTCGGCCCTTTTCCATAGCTTTAACAATTAAAGTTTCTCCACTGGTAACATCACCGGCCGCAAAGACCTTCTTCATAGAGGTTTTAAACTCTTCGGTAACTGCAATTGAATAACGTTTTCCGGTATTAATTCCAGCTTTCCTTTGCAAAAAAGAATTTGGACCTCTTCCAATAGCTATCAATAGAGTAGAGCATTTCATTTTAATTTCGGAATTTGGTGTAATTACCGGTTGTTTTTTTCCCGAGTCATCCGGATCTCCCATATGCAAATTATTTATTGTCGCTTCTGTGACATGACCATTTCCGTCATCCTGAATAGACTTGGCTTGCACTAGAAACTTGAATTTCACTCCCTCTTCTTCTGCTTCCTGAAGCATTATTGGATCTACATGCAATTCGGTTTTCGGGTGATTACATAGGATAGTAACATTAGCTTTACCTTTAGTAAGCCTAAGGGCAGTTCTGGCGCAATCAAGAGATGTGTCTCCACCCCCAATAACTAGTATTTCATTGCCTAAGTTGTACTTTGGTTTGCTCAAATAATTTTCCACTCCAACTGAGAATACTGTTTCAAGAAATTCGTATCCACTAATTACTCCTTCTAGATTGCTTCCTGGGACATCGAGATTAACGGTGTCTCTGGAGCCGGTGGTAATTAGTACGGCATCATTTTCTTCGAGTAGCTTTGATAGCGGAAGATCTTTTTCTATGGTTACGTTCATTCTTATTTCCACTCCCATTGATTTAACCTTCTCAACTTCATCAATCAGGACTTCTTTAGGTAAATGATAGTCTGGAACTCCATACCATGCTGTTCCTCCTGCTGTTTTGGAGGCATCAAATATCGTTACCTTATGACCATATCTTCTGAGTAGAGCTGATGCAGCGAGCCCTGCTGGTCCAGCGCCAATTACCGCCACCTTTTTTCCGGTGTCTTGAGCAATCGAGGGGGGTTCTTGTCGATTTTTTTTTTCCCAATCTGCAATATATCTTTGAATTAAACCTATTGCTATCGGTTGTCCTGACCACTTTAAAACACATGCATCTTCACATAGTCCTTGTAACTGTGGACAACACCTTGCAGTAACGCCTAATAATGGATTTGTTTCTCGGATTCTCTCATATGATGTTTTGAAGTCTCCTCTTGCAGCCGCCTCATTCATACCGCGAACGTCGAGGAGAACTGGACAAGCATCTATGCATACAGGAGTTCCACACAGTAAACATCTTTCAGCTTCTTTCATTACCTCCTGCTCAGAATAAGGTTGTTGAACTTCTGAAAAATTGGACTTCCGTTTTTCAGGATCAGCTTTCCGAAAAGGAAATTCTCCCACTCGGTTGGGGTCAACCATTTGTAATCAATGTAGAGCCACTTAGTTTATAATACTTGCCAATATTAAGACCCAACCTTTATTCAATAAAATTGAAATTAACCCGAAGCATATAGCAAATAGGAAATTGCAGCGATGAAGAGTCCAATATCAGCTAATTCGTTATCCAACCATAGACGATGTCCTCCTTCATCTTGTCCTAAACCCGTGGCCTCACCGACAGACGTTCCACGAAACCTCTTTATCTTGTGGCGTAATTTGTAGTGCTCATGGTCAATATCAGATAGATTGGAATATGGAAAGTTATCCAGTCTAGAAACATACCTAATTGAACTATTTACATAATCTGTCCAAGACTTTCCCTCAGGATGACTTGCAAGCATGTAAAATTTGCCATTATGCTTGAATAACTGTTCTCTGACAACGAATACTTCTTGTCCAGTTTGGATTTCCTTTCCCCCATCATCAGGAGTCTTTTGCACGCTTTTTAGCACAGCATAAGAAAATGGTCTACGCTGACCATGCACGACGTTACTTAGAATCCATTCTTCCTTATCTTTGTATGTTATGAGCTTAAAGGTAAAGCCTTCATGTTTTTTAATTTTAGCAATTTTTTCATTTCCTAAAAATATTACGGCTTCCGATTCTTTGGGTCTTTTTTTGATTACAAACTCAGAAGACATTTGTTACCAGTACTATGGTTTATATTATTTTAATACATTTGTTTCAAGAATGTTTCAAGAACAATAGGATTACGCTAATACTTGAAAACAATTTATCTGAAAAAAATTTAAGTTAATAATTTAGAGATTAGGGAACAGAATCGAATATTTTAGTTGCACATATTGATCCGTCGGAATCATTAAGAGTAAATTCAGCCGTCATAACCTTACGCACCCAATGTTGATGTGTATTTGTAAGTTTAACCGTATCTCCAACTTCGGCACCTCCCACGCCCATATTCATTGATTTTACACAGTTTTTCTCGTCAAGAGTTAGCTGGTGTGTATGCCAATTAGGGTACATCCAGTCTGATGACACAGCATAAGTTCCATTATCTGTTACAAATACATATGCATATCCGATATTATCCTTGTCTGGTACTGTCCCTCCGGGTGTTCCTATTACGGATATATATGGACTTCTATCGTCTCCAATACCAAAATCCTTAATCATGAAATCGTCTTCGTGGAATTTACTGTTATTTGTAAGGGCAAATACTATTTTATTCATGTGCTTGTTATTTACACAAACTAAACTTCCTACCGCAAGAACAAATATTAAAAGACAAGTGATTGTTATTACGTTGTCTTTATTCATATTTATTTAAGATTCTACACTTGAGAGACTATTAAAGCATGCTGTTATTATCTCAGCGTGATAGAGATTTGAATTTCCCTCATGTAGAGGTGCCTAGACTTCCATTATTGTCGGTTCTAAAATGGTCACTGGTTCTCCAAATTCTATTATGTAGTCAAAATGAAATAATATTATTATTCCATTTTTGATTGCTATCTGTTTACTATAGTTACGGATTAATTAAATTTAATATTTCGCTTTCAATCCAACAGAAGGGCATTACGGTGCTTCAATCTTTAATGAATCTAAAATTTGTTTAACTGTTGGTAAATAGGTATTAAATTTAGAGCTCTCTACACCATACTCGAAAACATATATTTTATTATTTATTACTGTCCATGAATGCATTATCTTAAATGAAACAGGACTTCCCATATTGGGTAATGTTGAGAATACCACCTGGTAACCTGGCCGTCCTGCAAGAGTAGTAGGATTTGAGTTTAAGATCTTAACTTGGTTAGTTTCATTAAGTGAGGAGAGTGTCATATTAGTAAACTCCTTGAGAGATACGTTTTGTTGATAGCTCATCACAGTGATAGTAAATCTAGCCGGAATTAGATCGGAAAGATTTTGTAACGGGGCATAAAATGCAGCGACTTGAGTGTACTGTGGTAATCCACTTGTAGAAAAAGTCCAGTTTGACGGAAACAACATAAATATCCCATGTTGCGGGTTCCTGTAAATAACTTCATTTGAATTACTATTAGTAACATTTGATTCAAGTTGAATACCATAGTTATTCTTATTCAGAGTCGACGCTGGTACATCTATCGCAGTTACAGTTTGCGATTCAATTATAATTTGTAACAAGGCTGCCATACAAACACAAGTACAAATTATCAACGATCTTTTCCTACTCTCCATACTAAAAGTATCCAGATAAAGCTGAGTCCTTTAATTGTTTCTATTATTCCTATAATAAACTCATTTCAATTCGAACGGTCAATTATATTATAACTCCTATAAACAATGGCTTATTAGATGCATGTCCTTGCACGGATAATGGATATGCATCAATTTCAAAATAAAGTCTTGATAGATATATTGTATAGAAGATTAACTTAGAAGAAAATTATTCTAAAATCATAAAAAAGCCTTTTTAGATCATTTTGATTAATATCAGTATTGGAAACTATGAAATGCGACTATTGCAGAAAACAAATCCATTCTCTAAATCAATTCTTAGAATTGTTTGTCTGCAATACTTGTTATCATAGGTTAATCTCTCATTTATTTTATCCAGAAAAGATCAATGCTTGATTATATCTTATCCAACGTGGGCAACCAGCTCCCAGCTTAAGTTTAAGGCACTTTATATCTCAAGGCTATTAAGTTAAAATTAATAATTTACCTCATGCTAAGTGGGCCTACAAGCATTAAATATTTTTTTAAGCAGAATAGATTATGGGACAAGAGACTATTCAGAAAAAGAATAATGGAGCTAAAAAGAATACTTCAATATCCTATAATAAATTTAAGGAATTTGAAGGAAAAAAATACACCGGAATGAAGGTGGGCAGAACTCACAAATGGTACTATGACACGGGCGAATGGAAAGAAAAAAAGTTAACTCCTGATAAATGGGAATTTACCTATAATGTTACCAAAAGAAGGGCAGGAAACGCACCGGAGGGTTCTGGTGTTCCTGTGGGAACAGAATATCATTGGTATATACTAGCAAATCAAAATGTTAAAAAGCTCGATGCAAATAGTTATACCACCTCTATGTTAGGTCTTAAATACAAATTGGCACATAAACGCGCGGACAAAAATAATTGGAGCCAATCAGACGATACTCAACGCAAAAGATTGGTAGGAATACTTAAAGAGTTAATTTCGGATTTACAAGACTCTTAAAACGTTTAATAAATAGCATTTTCGGCCGTCTCATGCGTGAAAAAATGTTCCCCAGATTTAAAACTCATAATCATTTTTAGATATTCGCTTAATCTATTTGAATAAAATGATCATACGACTTAAAGCAAAAAAAGGATAGAAGTCACAGAAAAATCTTACGAAAATGTGGGGACTAAAGGAAAGGATAAAGTAGATATTGTTGGGTCCGGCTAATGACTCAATGAATGTTGAGCGAGCTAAAAATCTAAAGCTGAAATCATTATTTCAGCTGTGTGGAGTTGATCAGAGATTAAAATTCAACATAATAAATTGATAATTTCGCGAATCCGTTTGTTTGTTTATTAACTAAAAAAAGAAAAAAAGACTATAGGTAACGAAAAATTGTTACCTGTTACAGATTAAGGTTGCTGGATGGTGGTGGGTCCAAATACATTACTATTCCCAGTATTTGGATCAATTAAGGTGTTGGTGCAAATAAAGGAATTGTCATTGTTGCCACTACTGCCACCGTCGCCGCTGGTACTGCCATCACCGCTGTCGCCGCCATTGCTGTCGCCGCTACTGCCGCCCTTACAATCGTTTTCCATTGTTATAAGCTGACCTCTGTCTTTAACCTCGTTACAATTGTTGTCACTGTTTTTTTCACACTCTTCTTTTTCGGCAAATGCCGGAGTTGCTTGGATTGTTGTTGCTGTTAGCGCTGTCATCATTCCTGCAGACGGTATTACTAACATTAACATGTTTTTTGTATACATGATTGTTGTCGCAGAATCATATGTAACAATGCATAAGTGGATTGAGTAAGAACAAGCGCTAAAAAAGCAATAGATTGTTCTCTACTTTGATAAATCCGAATTTATGAACAGAGTCTTATTCTGCAAAATCTTACACAATTATTATATATTTAAAGCGAGAAGCCCCAAAGATGTAACAAATCTAAGGCCTTAGCCATATTTTACAATAATCCACACCCATGGAAAGAATAAATTCGAAAACTACCTTCATAAACAGGTCTAATGGTACAACGAGCTTGTCTGAAGCACAGATAAAAATGTGGAGCCAATCGGATAATACTCAACGCAAAAGATTGGTAGGAATACTTGAAGAGTTAATTAAACAGGCGGAAATGGAAATGGTACATACGTAATGGTATCAAAGTAGTAGCAAATTTGAACATCTATAATATTAAAGAAGAATCTGATTGGCACGAAACCTACTAAATCACAATTAATATAGTTATCTAGGTATCTAAGTCCCAGTCGTGGATTTCTTTTTGGAATTCTTTTAGTCCTTTTTTAGTTACTGATACTTGGGCATCTGAAAATTTGATGTAGCCCTTTTCCTTGGCATATTGTTTGATGATAGAGATTTTGTCACCCTCAGAGTATCCATCCTTCAATGTCCCGAAGTAAAAAAAATCCATAAAATTAAACTTAGTTTCTAGATTATTTTCTACTGCGTTTAGATAATTTTCCCATAGCTCTTCCATAAAATTCCAAATAATAGCTTTTCTATCAGTTTCGGAAATCCTAGCTAATGCCAATGTGGACCACTGTACGTATCTGCACAATATCACATTTAGTAGTTAGAACTGAAAAAAAAGCGTTCAAAGTATTAACACCATTTAGTCGTTAGAACCGAAAAAAAAGCGTTCAAAGTATTAACACCAATTTCATCTTTTAAACAAATACTGATGCTAATTCTGGAGAATTCTCCAAGTTAAGCTGGTATATAAATCGCTTTGAGTAACGAGATGGATGGACTAACTATGCATGAACATTTGAAATGCGAGAATAGAGGTTGGGCAAAAAAACTTGCGTGTTTACCGTTTGTTATTAAAGTAGGGTAACACTCTTTTTGAAAATAATCTGATGAATTCTATCTCATCAGGACTAGTGCTATGTATATAAACCTGAGTAAATCCTGCACGAAAGTATTTTTCAATTGGAGAAATAAGATCCTCTATAGAGGTAACTATTATTGTTGATCTCTTCTGTTCATCATCAGATACTTCCTTTTGCGCCTTTTGTTCTAATATTCTGGGATCGCTTATATTGGTATTAAATGCATTGTCTATTTGTGTTGTACGCCAGAACTCACAGGCCTTAAAGGCTTCATCATAATCTTCTGAATAAGATACCTTTGGTTTACCTATTTTCTGAAGAGAATTTGCATCTTTGTTTACTTCTCTAGCAGCTTTATCAAATAAATCAAATACTTGATCTGCTTTATCAGGTTTTGAAGTTGTAATCAAACCATCTGTATATTTAGCAGCCGCTTTGATTGCTTGGGAACCCGACCCCGCCATATACAGCGGGATGTTAGTGGAAGGAGGAGAGTACAGTTTTGCGTTTTCAATATCAAAGTATTTTCCTACAAACGTTACAAAACCATCTTTATCTGTACTAGTACCATTACTTAAAGACGCCTCAGAATTTCCGGTATTCTCATCTCTGTTCCATAATTTATTTATGATTTGAATAGCTTCGATTGTTTTTTCTACCCTAATCTCCGCTGACGGCCAATCAAATCCCAGAGGTACTTCGTTCATTGCTTCTCCTGAACCTACACCTAGTCCAATGCGCCCAGGATAGAGTACGTCCAATGAAGCAAATGCTTGTGCAATTATTCCGGGGTTATAACGATATACACCTGAAGTAACACCAGTTAAGAATCTCATTTTTTTTGTTCTTTCAGCGGCAGCTGAAATCCAGATCCATGTAAAGTTTCCATGCCCATTTGTATGCGACCACGGATGGAAATGATCGCTGGTGAGGGTTGATTCAAAACCCCCTTTTTCCGCCTCTTTTACAAAATCAATCAATTGTTGCATTGAATATTGTTCTTGTGATGCCCAGTATCCGATTTCAACCATATTTTATTAAGGTACATTATATTTATTAATCATTACAAATTTTGTTAATCTCACATTAGTATTCTATTATCATTACCTTACAAGGTATTTGATCTACACTAAATCCACTTTAATAATTTAAACTAATTCTATTAATACATTTTATCTAGTAGTCTAACCAACTCCAGTTGGATCCTCTTTGTTCTGATGCTCTAATTTCATATGCTGTTCCTTCTCCTGTTGAGTTGCAAACATTATACCGCAAATATGACACTTTAAATTGCCATCTCCTGAAATTTCTTGAGCCATTCAGACTTCATCCATATTATTTAAATTTCTATACAGCATGTATTAAATATCCATTCCATCGCTTAAATCTGTTACTCAAAATTATTCCACATGGTTTTGTGACAATATCTCTGTGGTCATATTTGTTTAAAAAAAGAGATTGCCTCACTAGTAAATCATTTAAATTTTGTTGTGCACAATTAAATACACTTCGCCTTTCGGTTTTTGACTCCGTTCACCGAAAGTACCAAAACACCGAAAACGATGGAAGGGGTGCCAAACACGGGGCTGGCAAACCCCTTTCAAATGACTACACACTTTTACTGAATTGCGGCAATATGTAATGTTGAGTTACCAATAATTTGACCAAAATCACTCTTTGCTTTACTCGTAAGATTCTTTATTTCTGGAAGATTTCCAATTTTCTCTATCCCCTTCTTCACACCTCCAAAAAATGTATTCAAGCCTAACCCTATGACTGCCAAAATAACTAATATAGCCAATATTAGAACAATCCATCCTATCAATAAAAATTTAATTCATTGTGTATGCTTTAAACTTTGAGAACAGTGAACTCAAACGTTCTGTGAATCATGCAATACACCATGGAAAGCAGATTGGCTTAAGATTTAGATTACTACTGGACTTATAACGGTTATTCAATTAAAGTCTGATATTAAAATAATAAAAAAACTACATGTCCAATTAAATGCTATATTGCATTCCATTAATACAATTGCCCGACTCAATTGAATAGCATACGCAGTTGTCTCTTAAGATTACATTTTGAAATGATATTGGATAGGATGTTCCAGAGTTATCATTGTTTGGTATCAACGAATCATGAGGAACAAAGGTAATTGATTCATTATCGTCCTTATCTAATAAGCCAAACATAAGCTGTGATACTTCTACTTTATATCTAATAGGGTAAGGAAAGTTACCCATCTTGTTCCACCACTCAATTCCAGTAAACTGATTTGCTCCAATATAATCAAAGTCCATCCGACCAAGAGAAAATTCAAAGATCTCCGATTGTCCAGTCACCTGATCAGTAAGGATATATCTAATTTGTTTTTTTTCTTTGTCGATGACGATCATTCGCATAAATGAATGTCCTATCAGTGGTAATACTTTGTTGAACCTATATCGATTAACACCTTGAAATATTGCTTCAAAATAATCTTGATTATCAAACTGACAAATCAAATTCAATTCAACTGGTATATTTTGAGTATTAAAAAATTCCAGCAGATAGAGCATCCACGATTTCTCTGGTATTTGATTTCCATTATCAGCAACTATTTTGATTACGTCGGATATGGCATGCACGCCAGCAGGAAATAACGGAGTTCCGTGTTTTTTATCAAAAATTCGACAAAATGAACCAACCCAATAATGCAATATATTTAAGGTTAAATGCCTTATCTAATTAAGATTTACTGTACAAGTAGGTTATAATCCAAAACATTGGCGTTAATTTAGTATTCTGTAAAGGAACTCTAGAATGTCAAATCTGCCATATTACAGATTATCAAAGAAAGTAATAAATTACAATCTTATTTATCTGTGTTATCAGGGTTGGTCCAAGGAAACCTTTTTCCAATAATCTTATTCCAATTTACTTTTACTAACAAATATAACGTTATGATAATTCCGGTGATACTGAGAACTATAGCCATTATGATAGACATTGGATTTTCCGTGTTTGTAAATTCTGAAATAACGCCTTGGACAAATGGCCTTCCCAAAAGTACTCCTATCCATACTATGAACTCATTGTATAAGAACTCTCCAGCAAATACTGCAACAGCAAATTTCCACGGACTGTATCTTGTAAGACCCAATGTAATGTAGATGATATTTCCTGTAAAGGGAGTAACAGTGGCAACGAATGCCCCTATCCATCCATACCTAGCTAGGAGCTTTTGAAGTGACAACGTTCTTCCCTTTGACTTTCGAGCTATGATATTGTAGCCAGAATAAGCGAGATAAAATATGATCATTTTTGCCGCAACAGCGCCAGTAGCACCAGAAAGTGAGATGAGATGTGGATTAAAGTTCTCGTTAAATGATGCTATCAGGGGAAGCGGAAAATAAGGTATCGGCAAAAAGAATAGTATACTTATAACAAAGCTCATCAATAAAATTCCCGCATATCCAAAGTAATCATATAGCACAAGCACCTCATCAAGGGTGACCAAGACAGGTAGACTAAGACCAAATAATATAATTTAAGTATTATAAAAACAGAATCACTGGTAACGTAAAATAGTACAGAAAAGAGATAAACGACTAATATGAGTCGAGTAGATATATTATAATCTTAGATGAGAACATGATTTCGAGTGATGGAAAATTGTAAATAGAATGCGTTTGAAAATCTAACTACTGAATTTGAATTCGTTCTTCGACCGTATATCTGAGCAATTATTTCATGAAGTACCAAAATCACCTCGCATCAGATCTCAAGTATTACTGAACATTGAGAAGTTTGAAATTGGGCAGAGTTATGTGACTGCGAAAATACAAAATAGATACGCTGACGATGTTATGATTAACATACAGGGTGGTCGCCCTGGAATAGAACTTCAAGACAGTCTCTTTAAAATAAAGAATCCTGAAAATAAAGATTCGTTACACTACGCATACATAATAGCAAAATTGATTCAATCTGGTAAAATGTTTGTAAGAAAGCTACCTGTTGTTGGTATAAGAGATTGGCTGTTAATATATGAGGATAAATTGGTTGAGCTCTCAGTAAAGGACGCGTATGACGAATTGGAAATCATCGTGGTTTAATACTATTGTTTCGTTAAGGGCTGCAATTGAAGTAATTAAATCAAGAATTTTGATATCTAAACAAGACCTATTAAAGGTGTGCTAAAAAAAGTTAGTGACCACCACAGCCACAGGCATGTTCCTCTCCGTGATGATGTGCATTCGAGCTTTCAGAACATGTTGGACAAAGTGGATTGTTATTTTCTGACATGAATGTAATTCCACATGAATTACATTTTAACTTTTGAACGCCTTCCATAATCTGTAAGTCCGATGACCATAATTAATGTCTTTGCAGCACTACCGATGATTATAGTTGGATAGCATGGCATATTTGAATAATGGTCAATTTGCATAATGAACATCTGAAAATCTAAGCACAATAATGCAAAAAGTACGTAAGATTATATTCTGTTATAATTATTTAGAATTGATTGCCACATTTTGTCGTTATCCCTAGATTTAATGAAAATACATCAGAAATTTTGTACTTTGAACCAAGAATTATTAAAGTAGTCAAAGGCGAAACTATAACTTGGATTAATAGAGACACGAAAGTGCATAACCTGACTTCGGGGGATGGGAGCTCTTCATTACCAAGTCCTTTCTTTCAAACTGGTAGTATGTTGCCCGGAGAATCTACGACAGTTAAAATCGATAGTAATCAGCAAAGCATACCATACTATTGTTCTATGCATCCTACTGAAAGAGGGGTGGTTGGGATATTTCCAAAACCGGAGGACCAAATGACAGAATCGGAAAAATCCAAATTCTTGGATGATATAAATTTGTCAATATCTGATAACGCTAATCAAAAAATACTCACACGTCTACAGAGACAACTAGACCCAGCAATTATTGAGTATCTTAGTGATCCTTATGCGATATTAATCCAGAACAAAGTAATGACGATTGTTTTGTGGGATATTAGTAATTTTTCAAAGTTAACCGAGGATTTTAAGGATCATCCAGAACTTATTGCTGTATTTCTTAATGAATATCTAGGAGTTGCGGTCCCAATTATCCATGAATATGGGGGTATTGTTGATAAATTCATCGGTGATGGCATACTTGCATATTTTGGATTCAATGAACGAGATGATGATGGTAGAACTGGAGCCTCAAATGCAATACTTGCTGCATTAAAGCTCAGGGAGTCATTCCAGATTTTTAAGAAAAATTGGTTAGAAATATGGAAAACAGTTACCAATGTTGATATAAGCATAGACATCAAATGCGGTATTAATACTGGTTCTGTGTTAGTTGGACTCATGGGAAGCCAAGAAAGGGACCAGTTCACTGTAATAGGAACGCATGTGAACTTGGCAAGTAGGTTGGAAGGGATAGCAGAAGCTGATCAAATTGTTATATCTAACTATACACAAGAAAAGGTTCTAGAAAAATTTGATTTGAAAACTATTCCTATTAGAGAGAAAATAAAGGCATTTGAAGATATTACTGAATATTACACGGTCCAAAGTAAGAACTAAAATTTCCTGATAATTGAATCAATCTTCAATATCTGGCCTCTACTAGCATTGACGTAATTTTAGAGATGGAACTTAAATTGGATCGATATAAAGTCGCAACGATTTGCCTATTGCTTGCCAGAGTAGTATATACAATTAATTGGTTTAACATTGCCTCTATCTTCTACCTCATAGCTTCAGACTTTGGAACAAACATAGCTGTATTAGGAATAATTAGCGCCAGTTTTCTGATAGGTGTGGGGCTATTTCAAGTACCTGCGGGGATAATAGCTGCGAAAATTGGCGCAAGAAAGATTGCTATTTATGGAATCATGATTGCATCATCTGCAGCCTTACTAACTGGGTTAGCCGGCGATACTGGACAAATCATTTTACTGAGATTTATAGTTGGAATCGGAATGGCGTGTTTCTTTGGACCTAGTGTCATATTAATCTCAAGATACTTAGGAAAAGAATCTGAAGGTCTAGGGATAGGAATGCTAAATTCGTCCCATGCCTTGGGAGGAATTGCCGGATTGTTCGGTTGGGCCATATTAGCTGAAACGTTCGGCTGGAGAGGAACGGTGATTTTGAGTGGCGGATTGGGAATAGCTACAGCCATCATCTTAAGTATTGCATTGGTAAGACATGAAGACGAAATACAGAAAGAATTTAGAATCAAGGCATCCCATGTACTTGACACTTTATTTAACAAGTCATTGATAATACTTGGTTTGACATTACTCGGATTTCAGGCAGGATCGAGTATGATTTTAACATTTAGTGTGTTCTACTTGGAGGATCATTTGAAGATAGGTCCAGTAGAAGCGGGGTTAATCGGAAGTCTGAGCTTAATAGTTGCACTTATTTCGTCTCCATTTTTTGGAAAGATCTATGATAAAATTGGGAATGCAAAGAAATTATTGTTCATATCAGGTATTCTGAGCGCAATAAGTATGCTAGGTCTCATTACAAACTCACTATATGTATTAGTAACCTCTGTAATTATAACAGGATTCTTCTTATCAGCAGGTTTCGTAATAGTATATGCAAAGGCAAAGGAAATCAATAGATCTCAACCCCACTATCAGACTCTTGCGGTGAGCTACGTTAATGGTATCTCATTATTTGGTGTTTTCTGGGTGCCAGTATTATTTTCATTTATCGTCAACGGTTTGGGATATGAAGTAGCTTGGCTGTTAGGGGGTCTCGTCGTAATTTTACTGGTGCTTCCAATACTCAAGTTAAAATAAACAATTTTTTCGGGATCTGTATCAACAATTACAAACTATAAGTTAAACAGGATCGGTTCTTTATAATATATCATTAATATATGTCCGATTTGAATTAGAAAAGTTAAAAGTGAATATCTAATGAATTGGAATAAAAAAACAGGAAATTGTAAATTTGTTCCAATTATTCTAATTATTACTGTATTTATTCTTCCGACTCTACACCAATCAGTATCTGCAAATCATGGTAAGGAGATTGTTCTCAAATTAAACGATGCGCATTTTTTTTTAGTGCCGAACAAGAACGTTCATCAAATTAAACTAACAACTACATATTCTGTCTCTGACCCAACTACGGTCGGTAAACAAATAAGTGGAACCATGAAGATCTATACAACCAACGGAACTTTACTAAAAACAACTTCAATCCCAAATGGATTTATGGCAGAAAAGAACGGTTTCCAACAATTTGTTACCACTTTACCAAATAGTACAGCTAAATCAATTACGACTATTGTATTATTTACTGATTTGAACAAGACGGTCCCCTTCTCGAATTCCATAACTAACAAATTGGTACTAAATAAAACCCAGTAATACAATTGGTTATATCAATGGCTCAGCAATGTAATCTTGAATTCAGTTATCAATTTAATTAGGTCTCAGATCACATTTAATTTGAAGATTGATTTTTTTCTAATGTATTTTATTATTAGTATGACTTAAATAATTTCTTCCTGTGATTGAAGTTATAGAATGATTACTGCTGAGATAAGTATAGTTCCAGTAGGTACCAGCTCTGGCACAAGTATGAGTAAGGAAATTGCACTAGCTTTTGATGCAATTAGTGGAATCAAAGATCTCAAAGCTACGCTTACTCCTCTAGGAACTCAAATTCAATCCAATAACATGGTGGAGATTCTTAATGCAATAAGTATTGCCCATGAAGCTGTGAAGTCCTCCGGTACCCAGAGGATTATCTCCATTGTTCATATTGACGAAAGATTGGACAAGGAGCAAAATCTGGATCAGAAAGTTGATTCTGTCATGAATAAGTTGAAGTGAGCAAATGTCTATTAGCAATGATAAATCCTTTACATGCTTTACATGCTATAATATCGTTAATCAAGTAACGCTAGTTACAATGATTATGCCCGACAGGGCTACAATGGTTAGTTATAAGCAACGCATTTGAATACGAAAAATGCTTAAAAAACATTCAGATAAAGATCATTTATTAATTAAAATTTAGATATAAAAGTCACAGTTACGCAAGCTATCGAAAATTTATTCCAATTGCCTTGTTACTTGGATGAGAGCATCTACAGGTACTACTTGGTGAACCATGTTCTGAAAGCTTGTGGTGACATGTACGATAATCACATATTGCCTCCTCACCTTCACCCAATGGGTTCACAAAGTGTCTGTGATAACTGAGCATATTCTTTATAAGAAAACATGACATAATACCCTTACGATAAATCCGTGGAACTGCAAGTTTTAATTACAATTTTGAGAAATTCTTCTTTAATAGGGTTTTTGTTTCTACGATAGGAATTGTTAATTTTTTACGGATTTTTGGTTTATCAAAGTAAACGTAGAATTAAAAAAAATAATTAATGTTGATCGAATCAAATTTAAGTCCTAACTGAACAATATAGAATTGAATGTTCAAACGACTAGGTGCCGCAATTCTTTTGGTTGAGGATTTAGAAAAATCCATAGCCTTCTACAGGGACACTCTTGAACTCGAAATAAAGAATCAGTCGCAGGATTGGGTCGAATTCAAAAAAGAAGGTCAAAGTGCTGTACTAGCATTGCATCCTGCACACATCAAACAGAAAGGATTTTCCAATATGTTGGTGGGATTTAGTGTCAGTAATCTGGAATCTGAATGTAAAAAGCTAGAAGGCAAGCATGTCAAATTTTACAAAAAGTTATCCCAAGAATCCTTCGGAAAACATGCAATTATTGAGGACCCTGATGGTCACCTTATATCTATTGTGGAGATTCCTCCAAAGGATGAGTTGGGACAAATTCCTTATTATCATGGATTTGCACCCGTTGAAGGTTTAACCTAACTTTGGATTTTACTAATATCTGTCTTCCTACTAATCAAATCAAGATTTAACTTAAGATTGAGATGATACCTTCATCGTTTAAAATCTTTTTTGGCTAGTTTAACCTCGGTAATCCATTCACATTTGACATTGGCTTTTGTGTGATGTTTTTCAACAGATTCTCTATCAGGTGCGTCAAGTAGACAGAAGCAAACATCAGCATCTTTGTTGTAAAAAAGATTAACATGACTTACACCAAATTCATCTCTAGGAAGTGAACATAACTCTTTTAAATGCTGTTCAGCAAATGGAACTTTGTGGACATCTAAAAATACCGGCATAAACCCAATTATTTTTCACTACTATAAAATGATTGCCATTTGTAGTGTATTGAATCAAAAGTTTTCAAACTCCAATATATTGTAGCCGTGTGAGTGCAACGTTAAGTATCTTTTATATCATGACCATTCTTGTTTATGTACGTTAATTGCCACGCAATCGTTTTACTAAAAATGAAATTAATATCGTGTCCGAGTCCGACTCGGTTTCGGAAATCACAAACCACGCAATATCAACAGCAAAAATAGGTATTGATTGTTACCTTAATAATGATTTTTCTGCCATTATTGACCCTGAAAAGTTATCAGTCAAATTGCTTGATTCCAAACGCAATGGATTGAAATTAAGAATGATTTCAGATCTGACTATGAAAGATTCTTCATTATATAGAGATTTTGTAAATTATTTTGAAATAAGACATACTGATCAAATTCCATGTAACATGATACTTATTGATCGAAGCCATTTTATGACATTACTGATCAGTGGGACTAACAAAACTAGATTATTACGTATATTTGATAAGTCCTTTGTTTCCGCGCAACAGTTTCTATTTGACTCTTTGTGGAGCTTTGCGTTACCTTTCAAAGAGAAAATTAAAGAAATTGAATATGGTCATGGAAAATCATTTACAAAAAATATCTCGAAACCCTCGCAAATAGTTGATACCATAAAAAGATCAATCAAATCGTCAATAGACGAGATACTGATTCTATTTTCAGAATATGAAGTTTTAGTTAATTCAAGGAAATTAGGGATACTAAAGTTATTACAAGAAGTTACACGGAGAGGCATAAAAGTCAGGATAATAGTACATTGCGAGAACAAAAATATCAAAGACAAATTGAAAGTCATATTTATTGAGAATTTTCCCGATGTCTCGCTCCAATGTTTACAAAAATCATTACAAACAAAAATGACAACTATGATATTTGATAGAAGGACATTTCTTGATATTTCAACGGATGTTAGATTTGATGAAAATTCTGAGAGTTTAATGGGATCAAGTGTCTATTCCAATAACGAAATAAAGCTAAATTCTCTATTATCAATCTTTGAATTTTTGTGGATTCAATCGGACATTGATAACCAGAAGGTTATCAAGGAAACATATTTCAAACTTTTTAAGGGATTCAATCTTCGAGATGAAACTTACAAAAGGGAATGGAAGTTTAAAATCAACAAGTAGAAAATGTAAATCAAAACCAATAATCAGTGTATAATTTTAATTTTTGAAAATTAAGCACCGTCAATCTTCTTGGATGATATGCTGCAGTCAAAAGTAACTCAATCAATATTAATAATGAGTTTGTTGTTATTATAAGTAAGATGAGTGAATTTGCCTTCTTCCGCTTTAAAAGTGCAAATATGTTAACTAAAGATGAAGAACGTGATAAGGTGGAGATGATCAGTTTAACAGAACAAGTTCTTGATTCAAGAGGGATAGAATGTGATGCTAAAATTTCAAAAATCTCCGAAGATCGATTAAGAGAAATACTAGAAGAAGTTAGGAAGCTGCGTAGGAAAAAAAAGAAGAATAGCGAAAATTCAGAAAAGGATAATTCGAATGAAGAAAATACAAATCATCATCCCGATAATCAAGCTGTGTATATTAGATAGATGGTGATTCGGAAATGAATATGGATAACCTCACGAACCGCTGGCTTGCAACCCTGGGTATAGGAGCCTTGATTTTTGGACTATCATTGGTTGTTTTACGAGTTCCCGCTAGAACGATGATTATTTTCTTTGCAATTGGAATACCAGTCGTTTTTCTATGGTTATACGCTGACGAAAGGGAACGGAAACAAAAGAAGGAGATTGAAGAATTAAGCAAAATCCAACAACAGCCCTGCGTTTGTTCTGTATGTAAACACGAGCAAGCGGGAGTGTGCATGGATCAAAAGTGTCCATGTTGTATAATCTTGAAAGGTGATAGTATAATAGGTCATTCTATCAATCCTCTTCAATAACTGTGACTACTAAGTCATGTTCGGAATGAAGCTATAAAGGAATCACTACTATAGCGTTACTATTAGAAGATATTTATATTGAATATATCACTAGAAACATCTAGTCCTTAACTTAGTAATTGCTTTGTTTTGATTATTGTATCTGTATATTCAACTCAAATTTAAAAAATCGAACAATCAATTATCAGTGTTAAATAAGTCCGAACACATAACTGATAAAATTTCTTTCAAAACCAAATCTAGTGGTTTATAATTTGGCTTTGATATACGTCTGACTACTCATTAGGATTTTTACGAATATTAATACATTTTCAAAATTATTATTTACATATAATTAACAACAAATACTTAAAAATGAATCAAGTCTAAAGTAAATTGATAATTTTGAAATATCATCTAAATTAGCTACTTCTTGTAGGTATAAAATGAATTTAACATCTTATCGACAGTCGGTAAATATTTCGAAAAATTATCATTATCTGATTTGTAGGTAATTAGATAAGCCTTGGTATCTTCTTTAAACCAAATTTGCATTGCCTTTCGCAGATTTTCTGTATTGTCCGTCGCAGTAAAAATAATCATGTGTGCAGGATTCCCTAGAAAAGTAGTTTGGATAGATTCCAGTATTTGAATATCTGGGTACAGATTTTCCAGGGTATTAAGTTGCGTTTGCGTAATTGAACGCATTGTTGTATTTGGTTCTATATCTTTAACCATGACAGAAATGCCCGCCGGATTTATTTCTGAATTAATCTCTCTTGGAGCAACAAATGTGACCGATTTATCAATTTGTTGAGATCTCTCCCAATCAGAAGGATATTTCATGCTAAATCCTGTAATAAGATCATCATCTGTTAAAAATTCTGAATCTGAAGCAACTGGAACAATCGGATTTTCATTCAATAAACCAAACGCCAAGTTATATTGAAGATGGTCTACTAACTGAATAGCTGAAAGAACACCAAGAAACGATAATGCAATAAGCATACTAGTTAGATTTATTTCATCAAATAATGATCCCATCTATTTTCTAGTATTGATGATATATTTGGTCTTAAATATGCTTAAGCTATAATGCCTACCATAATCTGATTAATTTAAAATCATTGCAAATAACTATAGGATCGGATCAGACGGTATGTTCCTAGCTAACAGTAAATAATCAGATCAATATTCTATTGTACGTAAATAACTTATATTCTTCAATTTTATTAATCCAAAATTATCTTGATTTAAGTCGCTTTACGAGTTCTATCCTCGCATTTATAAGCTTAATTTGCTCTTCAAGAAGTTTTTTGTATCCTTTTAAGAGCTTTTTCTGATCATCGTAATTCCTCTGTGAAATTTCAATCATAGTTTCCTCAAAGCCTTTGGTAATATTTTCTACATGACTGCCAAGAGCTTGGATATCTCGTGCGTCTCTCTTTGCTCCGACCGTAAAGGTTTCTTCGGCCTTGTCTTTAATTTCATGAGCTTTCTTGCTAATGGAAAGTATGACCTCCTTGAAC
>DATEFQ010000058.1:0-7871 GCA_035280585.1 Nitrososphaeraceae archaeon | reverse complement strand
TAGACCTGAATTTGTAGATATAAACGTCTCTGAGAATTCTAGTAAAAAAGGAAAGTAGATCTATATACTTTTTCTTGTTTCAATCCCTATCGATCGGTGCTAGTGTTTGGTTACTAATTTTTTTACCTGCTATCAGACTCTCTTTTCATAACTTATTGAGTATAATCAATCAGCGGTGCAAACCCATAACGAACCGCAAACTAGCGTAGAGTTTCCTAAATACCTAGTAGCGAGGATTGATCGCGAAAAAAGTAAAAAAGCTATTTTGTAAACATTTTAGGTGTTTAGAAACTCCGAAACTAACTCTTTTAATGAATCCGCAGAAATACCTCTAGTTTTTACTTCGTACTCTCTTACGTTTTGATTGATTCTGTCCTATTTTAGTAAAAAAACTAACGTTTTCATCCAATCCTCTTGACGGTGGCACTTCTTTGGATTCTCCTCCCACGGCATATTTGGTGTAATCGGTATCCGGGTTATGACTTGCTTTTTTGGAATAAGCTTTATTTTTCTCGATGCTTGAGATTATATTTGCATCTTCATCCTCTGCCATTTGATTATGAGTGAACAAAAAATAATAAGTATATGTGTTGAATTCAATAGCTACGAGCTTCTTTGTTCTATACAGCCTCTTACTTTGAACCTTCCTTGAGTTTTTGACTAGCGTTACCAAGTAAGCTGCCTAGACCACCAACTATTTTCTTGCCAAAATCTTCCGTCTTATTCAAAATATTCGTTGCCGTGTTATTGCTAGTTGGCTCTGACGCACTCTGGTTTAACTTCGCAGTAGCGTTACCTGGGGTTTTTGAAGTAGTCATATTTAGTTGTGCAGTCGTATTACTTAGAACTTTTAAAACAGTCGCATTTACTTTTGCAGTAGCGTTAGCTGGAATTTTTGATGTAGTCATATTTAGCTTTGCAGTCGTATTAGTTTGGATCTGGGCATTTGCAGTTGTGACATAGAGCAGGGCAATTGTTATTATTGCGGCTACAGTTCCTTTGATTAGTATACATCTCATCAAGTATTGGTATACAACATTGTTTTAATATCTTATACTTACATCATAGATACTTAAATGATGAAAGATGAAAGAGTAAAATTAGTGGGAAATCGGGGAAAGTTGTGTTGTATCCACTAACGTCAGCTCGATCGTCGGATGTGATAAGGATGTACTTTAGAACCGCATGGGCCCGGCGTTGATTGTCTTTTTAGAAGTAGCTAGGAATTATGTATTTAAGGAATATTGTTCATAGATTTGTATGGCAGACGATTTTAAGAAAAGGGAAACGAAGATTGAAAAGAAAGATGAGTTCGGCGACACAGTAGAAGAAAAGAAAATAGAAGAAACAGAGGAAGAAGAATAATTTCTTTCCTTCTTCTTTTTTTTGCTTAATATATCCGAAGAGATTACTAAACGCACTGCTCTATCTTAATCTTGTCATGAAGGATCAGTAGCGATATAGTTTGGCGTCAAACTCAAAAAGGAACCCGGGTTTCGTGTATTTTGCTTCGTCTATATTGTTCCCATTGCCAATTGCTAATTTGTCGTCTAGTCTGGCACTTCATTCATCAGCATGTCTATTTCTTCTTGGGTTGGCTCGTCATCTCTCTCGAATTTAGCGCTTACCAATCCACTAGATACGCTAATCCAAAGCGAACTTCCATCATACTTGACTATGTACGGCTTTGGTATGTAGTACATATGGACGCTGACAACTCCTTCTCTAACTATGATAAATTCGTTACCAACTTTATCTACATCGCCAATATCGACATTATCAACAGTCCTAACATGTTTATGTATCACGTCTTCCCACGGTATCGTTAAAATTTTTCCAGATTGTTCGCCCTTTAAATGCAGGTCGGGCTCTTTTGCCATGAATGGTATCACCTGGTGATATGCAGCATATTCTGGCTTGTCTGATTCTTCGATTTGCTGCATTTCAGACCGTAGGGGTGGACTATCGAGTTTATACTTGTCCTTAATTTCGTCTTTTGGCATTAAAACATACAAGTTGTCCTTATCAAACTCTTTGACATGCAATTTGGGAATGAAGTAATGGGTATCCCCATCTTTTACCTCGATATAATCTTCAGTTATGCTTTCTATCTTTCCCAAATCTTTACCCTCAAATGACTTAACCTTCCTGTGAATCATTTTCTTGCCAGATATCTTTACGTTTACCACGTAAAATATGAGACAATATTAGATTTAACCCTTTTTTACTGATTACTTATACCATTGTTTATATCAAATGTTGGCTATTTGTCAATATGCCGAAGGAAAACATAGTAGGCCCGACAGTAACATGGGATGAGATTAAGGATGAAAAAGTCAAATCCAATGATGGTAACAAGATTGGAAAGATAAAGGAAATATCAAAGTATCATCTAAGAATTCAAAAGGGAAGTGTAAAGAAAAAAAGTTTCTGGATACCGAAGAGTCAAGCCGACACTTATGACGGTAAGTATTTGTGGTTAATAGCGGACGAAGATGAAATACACCAAAAATACTTGTATGGTGAGGAGCCACCTGGAGGTAAATCCACCAAAAATATAGAGGGAATTGGAGTGGTTGACAAAAGAATGACTGGAATTTCTAGTAAGCCGTCTGGTAAATCTCGGTACAAAAATATCCGGGATCCAGATTGAGATTGGTTTAATCAACGATCCTTGAAGGCAATTAAACGGAAAAGTAACTTGATTTTACCAAAAGGTATGGACCGGGGGATACATCAATAATTTTTTTCAAACACTAGCTATGAAACAACTTTCATGCCGAGACGTTGGCTTTGATTGCAATTATTTAATCGTAGGCCATACTGAACAAGATTTATTTAGAAACGGTCAAAACCACGTTTTTAATAGACACGGCATAAAAATGGAGGAATTTACTCTAACTCATGATAATTAGCGTAGTGTTATGCCCGCGGGATTAAAAAACAGTTACCTATCTACTTTGTTTGACCTATAGGTACGAAATCGGATTGAGCTCTGCAAAGGACTGAAGTACACCAGTATGTTCTATTGTTACTGGCATAACAAACAATACGTTAAAGAGGAATTTCAACAGCACAACTATCACAATGATAACAATAATGACTAATGCAATGTATACAAGTGTATTTAAGACCATTATAGTATTGTGTACATAAAAATATAAATAGGTAAAAACTTGCTATCCCTAGGACTTTAAAGCTGAGCGCAGAGTCCATTGTTTTGTTACCTAGTTTCGAGATTTACTATTCCCATTGAGGTAAAGGGACTATTTATTTTTTAATGACTTGCATATTTTTTCGTCCTGATTTTATTCTTGAAGTAATTCAGCAGGACCTTTTGGTCTGCCAAACTACTTTTCCTCCAAACAAACTTGTATGTAATATGACTCACCATATACCATATTATCGAATTAGCCAAAATGGTAAAGAAAAAACCGAAATAATAAGTCATAATCACACCCGTTACCGTACCTCCTGCGAGAAATGGAATTTGTCTTTTGAGGGCAATCCCAGTTTGCTTATCCATTTGTATTACTAGATGTACAACATCTTTTAATAATACTGTCAAGGAGAAACGAGAAAACAAATCTGCTTTCAGATTCCAAGGAATCTTTTTTCTGACACATTATTAAGGAATAATGTACGTAATATTAGTAGAATGGCAGATGCAGAAATGATACAAGAAAAGATTGGCGAGGCACTGGGTTTAGAAAAGGCAGCTCAAAAGGCAGTTGAACAATTAGATTCACGCGGCTTATTGAAACCAGAACATGTCACAAAATTATCGAAAATGAAAGAGCAGGCAGGCAACCAGGAAAAGAAGATGGAAGAATTGGTGCAGGAATTATCAGAGACTGATGGGTTTGATCCATCGGTTATTGAAGAAAAAGCCCAAGAGACAGCCGAAAAGGCTTCAAAAATTATGGAAACTTACCTAGGAGAAGATCCTGATACCCAGGAAGCGTTGGAATTTTTATGTCTGGCAGAAGGAGGAGAAGTAGCTCATTATGAAGTTTTGGCATCTGTAGCAAAGGATGTAAAGAGTAAGAAGTTTGGGACACAAGTCAGAGGCATACTCAAGGAAGAAAAACAACATCTCGATTTATGTACTAAATTAGCAAAGAATAATGCGGCTTCAGCATAACCCTTTCTTTTTTTTAAAAGTTCAATAGGAGCATAATGATTATTTGTTTCTTGAATCCAGGCTAACGCTAAATTACTATCATTAAGGTATGGTTATAAGGAACAGATTAATGAAATAAAATTTTATTTAGCGGCCACCACCCTATACCCATTTCACGCAGGTTTGATTGATCCGCTTTTGATTATTATAGATTGGATGGTTAATGTATCGTACTCATATTATAGATTGTTTAATGGGCTCCAAGGAAGATGGTATATCGATTACTTATTCTGTAATCAATTTTTGAATTGTAAGTCATGTTTAAATTATAGCGATCATGCCATACCACGAATAAATCAGTTTTATTTTTCTTTTTTCGCTCTTTCTTTATCGTTTGTAAGCTTCACTCCCCTAGGTAGAAGGAGATTTAATTCTCCTCAGAAGCCTTTTTATTACTCACAAAGTCTGATGGGCACCATTGCATTTTATCCTTTATCACTGATAGTAACAAAATAAACGGACGTAACGCAAAGTGATGTTATGCACTAATCACGTCTGTATCCTTTGGCCATATCCTTGGTAACTTCGAACCAAAGCTTATCGCCATCGAACCTTGAGACTTTATCCCTTGGCAAATAAAATCTGTCTTTATCAACGACTCCTTTTTTCGTTACTACGAATTCATTATTTACCTCCTCAACCTCACCTAAATCGTAGTCATCAAGTCCTCTTGCTTCCTTTTTTATGACTTTATCCCAATCTATTGTTTTGCTCATATATTTCGTAAGGCTTTATAATTTATTAAGAGGTTAGGACTCGCCGCTTCTAAATTTATAATTTATAGTCTAAAAAACCTTGATAGAATTAATCTCATCTTGTGCCTGAATTCAGGCAAATTTCAAAGATCAATTAGATTTCAGTTACTTTTTTTGGTAAGATTGAAAATTATGAACGCCCTCTTTGTCCGGGCAAGGATATTGAATTAAATTCCATTGGCCTTGAATGAAAAATACGAATTTCAATTAAAGCTAAATAAGCGTCTAGAAATTAAATTTTCCAGTTTTTAATTTTCTTATATTTACTCAACATACTATCGATAAGCAAAACCAATGGTGAGAATTCACGCGATGGGCTTGCGTTGTAGTCATGGGCCCATCCTTCTATGGTTTCCATGTTTAAGCTTTTATAATTTATTGGCTATAGAATACCACCCTCGCCAAAAGATAGGAATTAAGAAATATGCAAATATTTCTAGTTGCCCTGTTGAGGCAGGGTAAAGTCCCATCATTACTCATGGGCGATTAGCCTGACCTCAATCGATCCCAAATCGCCCACGACTTTTGATAACAATTTTGTTCAATGTAACTGTTAATACTTATTTTTTACAATGGTATCCTGAATGGCAATTCCTGAGGATACCAACAGCACATCTATAAGATCTGCTGCCAAGTGGCTCAAGTTTCTAATGATAATGATAATCCTAGTTGGCGGTTTGTCGCTCGGTCTATGGTACTTTTTTCTTTCCAGTTCACATACTGCCATTAAAAACAATGGTGCCGTTTTACCTTCTAACTGTTATTCCGTAAATGGAAAGCAGACTTGTGTTACTCCTAAGTCTTAATCTTCATTGCTAGTACGTATGTACCAAAGACAAGAAATTTATTTATTTCACGTTTGAGAAAAATACTTACGAGATCCACTCGGACTGGCTGGAGGTTAAATGACAGTAGCATATTTGGCATTACTTCCACCAGGTACTATTTTTTTATTCATTAATACAAACTACCAATAAATTCCAATCCAAAATTCTTAATTCGTGGTCTATCGGGTCTGCTTCAAACCTTTACTAGGATAAAAAATTTACTTTATGGTAACAAAATTTGAATTTATAACTAATAATAAAAAAAAGAAAAGGAAAGTTGGCTATCTACTTCATGTCCTGTAATGCTTTGAATTGGGCCAAGTCACGCAAGAGACTTGCTGCTACCAGCGTCTTTGCAGCTTCTTTTGCATCTTTCAAGTCTTTCACTGCATCAACGTTGTCGTCTTTTATATCACCTGCTTTTGGATAGGCGTCCTTTAGTGCTTTCATTATTGGGTCAACGTCTATTTTCGTAACTGTTACTACTTTTGCGCCTCCAGTAGCATTAGTCTTATTTCCTTGACTCTGATTGCCTTGTGCATTCACTTGTGCAATTGGATTGGTTATCATGGCTGCCCCGAGCAGAACTGCAAGCGAAGTGACTAGGACTGCGATTTTGCTATTTGTATTCGACATTAATTTTGATAACTCACAATGCTTTATTAGGCAGTACGTCTTCTGAAGCCCTCTCCAAGACTATGCAGTAAACGACTTTATTGTATAAGATACGATGTTAAGATTTTCAAAAAATCAAAAACAATAAACCAACGGAGTGGAAATACTTAGTCTGATCTGATATCAAACAAATAGTAAATACCAAATTTGTACAACCCTATTAGATGAAGGTTCTAATCCCGCCAGTCTATCATCTTCAAATCCTGAGGCCGGAATAATATGTTGGACTTGGTTATGCCTAAAGATAATTGATTCAAATGGGCCCTTCCGCTTCACGGCGGCCATGCTCCGCCTTATCTTTTAATGGATGACCAAACTTTCAGGTGCAATTGCGAAAGTGATTAAATTCGGTTAAATTAGATCATTTTACTTCCAATTCTATTATAAGTGTAGGTTCTTCCTTTCCATACTATCTTCTTTGAGGATCGTCTAATGCATAGAATCAATGGTAACATAGTTGCTAAGTAAACCGAGGTTAAAAAAAGTCCTCCCAATGGGAATAATAGTGCATACCACGCTGATATTTCACACATATTAATCAATTTTATTGCTACACTAAATGCGGATAATCCGTACGTCAACAAATATAAAATAAAAAAGATTAATTCTAAGTAATTATTGAATATCGATCCGATAGGTGATTGTGCTTGCATGTTCAAAAAAAGATTGGTAACAATTAGGATAGATGGAAATACTGCCAACACAAAAATTGCTACAAAATTAATAAAAACCTTTTTTTTCTGGTATAACATCATCGGACTTATTGTCCTGGCTATTCCTTGCCATAAGGTTGAAAGGTTTCGAGACCATATTGCCAAAATAAATTTGTCCATTTGTACCATTTTGATTTTATACCCTGAATTTTTGAGCTTCTGACCGAGCTCCTTATCTTCCTGAATGGCATTTTTAACAGAAGCAAACGATCCAATTCCTATTAGTGCATGCCTCTTTATCATAAAAAAACATCCCATTAAATATGCAACACTAGATTTCGGATCATTAACATGTGATGCATCATCTTGGAAAGTAAAGGACATCAATTTCCACAACGGAATGGAAATTTTAGACCAGAAATCTTTCAAAACGAAAAATGGGTATCCTGTGACCACATCTAGCTCTTTACTTATCATTTCAGATATTGCAAAGTATATGCAATTTTCGGCGTAATAACAGTCCGCATCAAGAAATAGTAACATATTGTGCCGGCTACTCAAAAATCCCTTTTCTGATGCCCAGGTTTTGCCTGTCCAATCCTGGGGCTTAGACTTCAGTTCAATAATTTTTAAATTTTGAAATTTAGGTTTGATTTTTCGTTGTAATGACCTGGCCTTTTGTACCGTGTCATCATTAGAATTATCATCAATCAAAATTACTTCAAAATTCGGATAATTTTGATTAACTATAGATAGTAAACATCTTTCTATATTTACT
>DATEFQ010000057.1:0-7258 GCA_035280585.1 Nitrososphaeraceae archaeon | reverse complement strand
AAATTTTTGTTACCAACAATCCTTTTTTATTTTATTTAACAAATGAATTTCATTATAAAAATTTTCTGAATCTTTTTTCCGAATCTTATAAGAAAATCTGATGGACACGAAGACTTGAGACGAGCAATATGCCCAATATGCCCACCGGATTGAATTAAAACAATATTGTCAGACTTGTTAATAAATAATTTATCTAACATTTATCCGTCCAATCTAAATACTAATTATTCGTGGAGACTTAATAAACATGAAGATCCTTGCTTTGATGATAGCCTTATCACTAATGACGAGTGCCGTTCTAGTGTTAAATTTAGCACAGCCTGTAACGGCAAAGAATAATGATAAATGCATTACAACAACAAACAAGGATAAGACTAGCAGTTCTAGGATTTGTCTTGGAGATAATGAAGACTCGACCAAAGATTTAGAGAAAGTATGTAAAGTTTACTCAGATAGCATACAGTGTTCCACTTCCCAGACTGGTAATGGAGTTTCCGGAAGTTTAGAAAAACGCGGGCTAACAGTCGATAATTTGACAAATTACAAACAAACTATACCGTGACTAAAAGCAACGGAACTATTCAAATTTATTTTTGTAATATCAACGTTTTCAAAGAATAGTCTCTCCATGTTCATATTATGTCGAAGGATATCAACGTTTCCAGGTCCATATCCTCCATAGTTGTTATTTGCTGCTACTATACCTACAATCTGTCATCCTGCAAATTATGCAACTTAATAGTAGGAATTGCTCCTAATCTTATCCCACTACTGGCTAAAAGCAAAGTAACAACTCGCATCCTTTCATCTGCTACATCTAAAATTTTTGAGATTTCTTCGTGATTATAAGCCCTATCTTTATTCACCTTAACTTGCTCGGGCAAGAATTTGTTAATTTTATGAGAATTTAGAATAACGTCATTGATCTTGTAGAATACCTTTACTGGGTTAAGGTAATTTAGTATGGCCGAATATGATTTACCTTCATTTCTCAAGGAGATTATGAATTCTATAATTTTAGATTCAACCTTTCTTGGGTTATTTGACAAAAAAGATCGTTTTCTCCCATATAATCCACATATTTTTGAAACGAAATCTTGTAGGAGTATCTAGTTTCCTGACTTCTACACGATTTTAGAAATAGTTCGACCGATTCCAAGTTAAAACTAACCTAACAGCATTATAAAAAGATGGCATATACTTTACAAATGTAAAATTTAATATTGCTAAATGAGTTTTTAATTATTAATGCCTCTTGAACTAGACGAATACGACGTCTCTATATTGAAATCGCTATTTAAGGATGGTCGCAAATCTTTTCGTCAAGTTTCTCGCGAAACTGGAATTACCACACCTACTGTCAAAGCAAGATTTGAAAGATTAGTAAATGTGGGATTTATTCGTGGAGTGCAACCAATTATCGACATTCGAAAAATTCAAAAAAGCACTGCTGCCACGAAATTACAAAATGCTATTACTAAAAATCAACCCGTCAAAAAAATCAAGGAGGGTATTTGTATCCAGCTGGATTGTGATTTTTGTCATGGAAACATTGCTGGCCCAGCACATGTCATTAAATTTGCAGACTATGAACGGTTCTTTTGTTGCTCTTCATGCAAATCTGAGTATAAGAAAAAATATGGTGGAAGAATACAAGCAATAATAGATAACCACGTAAAATCTAACTGAATTTGAATCTAGACAAACTTGGACGTTCCTTAAAATTAGATATTTTAAGTAAAGTGTAAACCCTTGACTTGGAGATTTAGAAAAAATAATTTCTGATGATGACTGTACAAGTCCGCTTCGTTATCATACAAATCTTATTTATTTGGAGAGGAATTAACTAGTTGTGACAAATATCCCTGGCCCAAGAGCAAGAAAATTAATAGATGAATTCAAAAATATCACATATGATTCTACCTTCACGTATCCCCTAGTCATTAAAACGGGCAGAGGATGTGTAATTGAAGATATAGACGGAATTGAGTTCTTAGATTTCACATCCAATATTGGATCCTGTCCTTTGGGTTATTCCCATCCCGAAATATTGCAGGTAATAAAGGAGTACTGTAGTAGTGAAAAGGGAGTACACAAAATAGCCGGTCAAGATTTTTATTGTGAGGAGCATTTTGATATTGCAAGCAAGCTTCTTTCAATAAGTAAGAAAAATTCCAAAGTTTTTTTAATTAATAGTGGAGCGGAGGCAGTGGAAAACGCCATAAAAATAGCTTATAAGAAAATGGGTCCTCTTATAGGAATCGCTTGTAATGGTGATTTTCACGGTAGAACACTTGGTGCCCTTAGCTTCACGATGAGTAAGGAAATACAGAAAGCAAACTTTCCAGAATTACCGGTTAAGAGAATTAAATTTTGTACAAGTGATTCTGATCCTGAAATTAATCAATTAGAAAGTCTAATAAAAGAACACAAGGTAGCCTTTATTTTAACTGAAATTATACAAGGAGAAGGAGGATTAAATGTAGCAAGTAAATTTTTTATTCTTCGTATTAGGAAATTAGCAGATGAATATAAGATCCCCTTAATTTTTGATGAAGTTCAGAGTGGTATGGGAAGAACTGGAAAGTGGTGGGCATATGAACATTATGGAGTAGAACCAAACATTATGACAGTCGCAAAAGCCCTACAAGTAGGTGCTACAGTATACGATAAGGATTACGATCCTCCTAAACCAGGAATTCTTTCGAGTACATGGGGAGGAGGAAGTAGGATCGATATGGCGATTGGTACTAAGATAATAGAGATCATCCTCAAGAATAACCTCTTATCCAATTCCCAAAAAATTGGTGATATGTTATTAAAAAATTTTGTCGACATTGTTGGTATCAATGGACTTATCGATGCCAGAGGAATTGGATTGATGATTGGTCTGGAATTTGATACTAAAGTAACAAGAGACTTCATGGTCAACAATTTATTTAAGAAAGGTCTCTTAATACTCCCTGCAGGAATGAAGTCAATTAGGATAATGCCGCCACTAATAATTAATGAGGAGGAAGCTATGAAGGGTTTTTCTTTAATAAATGATACTATAAATGAGTATAATAAATAGAGCTATCTGATGACAGATTGATATTAAAATATTATAGATCAGTATGCTTTGAAATTGTCTCCCAATACTTCTGAAGCAATTTTGAGTTCTAACACCTCATTTGCCCCTTCATAAATCATGGTTGCACGAGAGTCAAGGAAGTGCTTTGCCACTCGTGCAGTCTTCTGATAACCAAAAGATCCAAATACTTGTAGCGATCTGTTTGCACAATCAAATGCTGTATTTGTAGCATGGAATTTAGCAATGGAAGTTAACCTATCTGCCTCATTTCTTAATGCCGAGTAAATTTCGTTATCACGATTTAGTTTCGATTGCCATTCTTCTTGCTCCAGTTTGAATTGTTCGACATAATCATGCAATTTCTGTCTTGCAGATGCTGCCTTATAAGTAAGCCATCTAGAGCTTTCAATGCCCACTACAATTCTTGAAATGTGTTGTTGAATTAACTGTTTTTTTGCTAACAGAGATCCATGTTGAGTTCTTGATTTACTGTGACGTAAGGTTTCGTTAAGACAATCTTTCATTACTCCGATGGAACCGGCTGCAACACTAACCCTTCCATCAATTAATGCGCTGTAGGCAATATTTAATCCCTGACCTATATCACCAAGTAAATTTTTCTTGGGTATGCGACAGCGTTCAAACGATATCTCGGCATTTTTTATTGTAAGAAGTCCCATTTTGTTTTTCATTTCTTTTTTCCTAACCCCAGGCGAATTCATATCTACAATAAAGGCAGATATCTTCCCAGTAGCTTTATCCCGAGCATACGTTGTGATTACATTTGCTATCGTTCCATTTCCAATCCAGTGCTTTTTTCCAGATAGCAAATAAAATTCTCCTACGTCTTCAAATTCACTGTTCATAGATGAAGGATCGCTTCCTGCTTCAGGTTCTGTTAATGCAAAGGCCATGATACTTTTACCACTCGTGGTTGCAGGTAAATACCTCTTCTTTTGATCCTCATTTGCCCATCCTTGCAGAACCATCTGTCCTATGGAAGTATGAACAGAAAAAAATGTTCTCATAGAGTTACCCTCTTCACCAATTCTTTCTAGCGTCTTGCAATATGTTATAATATCATATCCTAACCCTTCGTACTTTTTTGAAATTGGACAACCTAGCATTCCTATTTTACTGAATTGCGGAACTAAATTTTCATTGAATCTGTCTTCAATATAACACTCTTCTTCAATACCTCTTAGTGATTTACATACATTGTCAACCTTGGATATCCACTCTTCTTGTTCTTTGGTGGTATCGAAATTCATACTAGATAGGTTTGAATATTGAGACACATTATTCAATAACCATTTTTATATAAAAGTGTAGATATAAATTTTATATTGAACTTCTAATTCTCACTACATATTGCTCAAACGCAATAATCTAAATTCTGCTTTAAACCTTTCTTAATTCTGCATTGAATACAATGCTATTTATTTACACGTGGGATACGCCATCCCTTAATTGGTAACTTTTATTTTATAAAAATTATTTAGTATTGTACCCAAGTAGAAGTAAATGATCATACTACATAATTCTCTTGATAACTCGATTGATAATCTTGAAATAATGTTTGCTTGAGATTCTCTACAAGATTATTAACCTCATAGGTATCGTTCAATTCGTTTAGCCTTTTCGATCTTATACCCAGTGATTCCAAATCAGATACCAAAGTTGTGAGCGATTTAGGAAGATTGGATTTGGTATAAAGCTTTATTTGCATGTTATAATAGATCGGTTGATCATTATAATAAGGTTAATACGAGAAATCTTTAGCTTCTTCTATTAATTGATGAAGATGATCTGAGTGATATCAATAATGGTCATTAGAAAAATTAGCAATGTGCAAGTTTAAATTCAGATATTTTGACTGATCAATGTAAATGATGAATTGGAAATATGTAGAATAGATATTGATGTACGTATATCCACACGTTTTATAATCGTCCTGCAGCATCTTTTATTTTGGTAGATCCATATTTAATGACAAAAAAGACCATTCTTGGGATTAATTATGGTTCTGTAATAGGCAAGCTGAAGGAAAATTTTGCACCAACACCATCTGTGTTATTTTCTGCCCATATTTTTCCCCCATGTGCATGTATGATACCCTTTGAAATAAAAAGTCCAAGACCAGTGCCTTGGTTTGATGAGGTAACAAACTTTGAAAAAATCTTTGGCATTATTTCTGGAGAAATACCTATGCCTGTATCCTTTATGGTAACAATTACTTCTTTGTTATGCTTGTCACTACTATTATTCAAACTAGTATTTACACTTACGGTCCCATTATTAGTAAACTTTAGTGCATTATTCAATAAATTGGTAAGCACCTGATAAATTCTATCCCTATCGGCAAAAACAGTAATTGGTTCGTTAGGTGAGAAAAGTATCTTAACATTCTTACTACTATCGTTATCATGACCATTTTCAGTATCAATTATTGAACTCCTAATTTTCTCATTAAGTTCAAACGAGGTTTTGGAAAGCTTCAGGAGACTGCTTTCAATCTTAGATACGTCCAAAATATCACGGGATAGTCTTTGAAGTCTTCTTGCATTTCTCATTATAACCTCCAATAGTTTGGCTTGATGCGAGTCAGTTACCTGATCGCGTAAAACATCAGTAAGTCCCAGGATGGGTTGAATGGGAGTACGCAATTCATGTGCAGCCATATTTATGAACTCTTTTTGTATCTTGTCATGTTGTTTCAATTGTTCATTAGCATTCTGTAATGAACGATTAGATCTTCGAAGCTGTTGGGACATGATACCTAGTTTGAGATTAGATTTGTTAAGTGCTTTAGTTCTTTTCACTACCTCCTTTTCCATAGTATTACTCCATTTTAGTAAAAATACTATCAAGATTCCAACAGAAGCAAAAACTGCGATTAGTAGAGAATAAGCTTTTACTCTTTCTGTAAATAGTGTAGCAGATATCTTTGAAAAAACTGCTTTAGTTGGGGTTACTATCTGAACAAAGTATATTGGTTTATCTCCTACAAAAATGGGTTCAGCAGTATTGATCCTCTCTGACTTCCCGTAATCATATATACCATAGACAGGATTACCGCCAATAAGACTCCGTGTCAGATTGTTTAGAATCTTGTTGTGCCCAATAAAATCCTGAACTGTAGTGCCAAAAAAATTCTTTCCGACAAGGTTCCTATCAGCACCCACAGCAAGGATAGTGGCATTCTTATCATAAGCAACTAGGAATTGACTGTTAATATCATGTACGTTTCCATACCGTGCAAAAAATCTTTCAGTTGGTATTGAGGCACCGATTAATCCAACATACTGACCATTTTCCTTATTTATGATAGGAACGGAAATATAGATTGAGAATATACCAAGCCTTTCAAAACCTTTAGAAAACACTGGCATTTGACTTTGTCTGGTATCCTTTACCCATTCTCTTTGTGAAAAATCCGCACCAAGATATTTATCCATACCAGCTTCAGACAATCCAGTAGTTACAATATCATTTTTGTCTAGTACAAAAATTTTGTCTATTATATCATCTACTAGTCCGTATTTTTCTTTTATCAATTCATTTGTATGATTAGTATCATAGATATTTCCAGCCTGAATGTAAATAGAATTGGCCAAACCGTCAAGGACTGCCATAACCAACGATAGATCTGAGCCTACATGTTGAGACAGACTTTTTGCAGCCGCGCGCTGTCGATCAACCTGATCAGCCATGATACTAATTCTCAGATCAGTCTCTGTTACAGTTTGAATATAATAAAATAAAGCAAATGAGAATATAACTATTGATATCACAGAGATAATTCCAATCTTGTAAATCTTCGGTAGTGAGAGAAACATATAGTTACACACTTAATAATAAATTATGACACTAATTTCCTTTTCCTCTTCTAACAACAACTCTGCTTTAAAGATACAATGTTCCAGATCCATAATACAATTAAATGCTGAATTTGACGAACTACCGGGTAACATCTCTCGGACATTGGGACATTGGATATCTCGGCTAACAACGAAACAATTTGGATAATATAAGTGTAAAAATTGAATGAATATCATGCCTTCTATTGTCTTATATTTGCAAGACCTAGTATTATAGCACAACTATATTTAGCCTATATTTTTTTTCACTATTTTAATAAAACTTTCTTTCTCGACTGGTTTCTGAACTAATTGCTCAGGTTGT
>DATEFQ010000056.1:0-7089 GCA_035280585.1 Nitrososphaeraceae archaeon | reverse complement strand
TTATGTCCGCACTCACATCTATCGTTTTGACTCAAGGACACGTTGGTTGGATCAACAACCTATTAAAAATTCCGATGACTTCGAGTAAGTAAACTTAGGTAAGCCATGCTCTTATAACCCGTACAAGTAGGTACTGATACTTCCAACGACATTTCGAGACGAAAGCCCGGTGGGAATCCCTTATCTAGTCCTGTACGCCCACCGGTCTTAAATTTGATTACTCCCTCTCTTTAATGGACCTTGTACATTAAATCCTCACAATTCTAATTCAATCTGTGACTGCCTAACAAACACTTCTCCAAGAAATTGAAGAATCAAAAAGATGGATTGGTACACAAAAAGAGGAAAGTACCTATAAAAGAGATCTGAAGATAAGAATTGAATTAATAAATTGGGTTTTAGAAAATATGGAGAATCCGAGTATTAACATTTGCGCACGTATAGAAACTGAAATGAATAACATCATTGATAAAATAAACGAAATGGATTCTATGACAGAATCCGATCCATTAGATAGTGAAGTAAGAATTTTGGATTGGATTCTATACCTAGTTTCTCGTAACGAATAAGAAAATTACAATGATGAAATCTAATTTAGTTCAAGAAAATTATTGCACGAAATCTTTTCATGGCATCTTGCACTGAACTACCTCAGAGCCCTACCCTCGTCTTGACTGCTTTCCATCTTTCTTCGTCCACTGCTGTGCTAGCGATACGGATCATGTTTTCCAGAACCTGCGGAGGCGCGCCCTTCTTCATTCCAGTGAACATATCAACTAGCTCGTTGACGTTCAGTGACGGTAATACCCACCTCATCCATTCAGCATATCTCTCAGGCGGGATGGCGGCCTCGACGATTGCGCGGATTTCGAGAAGTTGTTCATCGGTAAGATGCTGCCAAGTGGCTGGAAGTATCGTCACCTCTTCTTTGTTCATGTGTGTCATGTAATACGCAAACAGTTCATTCGCTGACCGATTCAGTTTCATACCTATCTCGATCCTCTGATAGGGGTCCTTGGTTGCAGTCAGTTCAGCGCAAATCTCCGAGAGCCCAACTAGTTTGTGACCAATCTCTCGATGTTCCTGAATTAGCATTTCTACCATTCCCAGCTCAAAAGCACGAACCTTTGGGAAAAAGTGATCGTCCTCATTTCCGCCGTGCTCATGAAGCAAGCATAGTATACATCTGGAGGTGGCAATAGATAGATTATGTTCTAGCCTTGCGACAATTGCCTTAGTTGCTTCGTCATCAGAGAAGTCAGTTGTCTGAAGTTCGGTCGCCAATTTGTAAATCATTGAGCGAATGCCCTTATGAATCGGTGTTAAAATATCCACGCGAGACATGTCCAGTCACAACATTCTGGTACTAAGTTATTATTATTTGGCATAATGGGGTTCTAGTCTTTTAATGATTGCAGTAGCAACTCAACGCATATAGATTCCATGAACTATGGATAATTGAAGCCCATAAAATTTAATATTTAGGACAACTATCTAAATAAAAAAAGTAACTGGTGGGGGAGTTGATTTGATTGCCGCAACGAATAGTCGCGATGCAACCATAATCATCCACCAGTTGTTTGTCTTATGGACTAATGGCTTATTAACCTTCAAAAGAAATATTGCTGGATAATGTTATTAGTTTCTAGTAAATTCTAACGTTTATTGCATAAAAGTAAAATTTATGGCCTATCTATTCCGATTTGTTTAGTTTTTGCAGCTGCTCTAGTGCTTGCAACAGTAGCAGGGTTATCATTATCGTTCTTTCAAAAGGCCCTTATGGAAGAAACAAGTGATTTTTGTTGACTCAATTCGCCCTTTCATTAGGTTTAAACTATTTTATAATATGTTGAACTAGGACTAAAAGTGTTTAGATCAATTCCTCAAAATAAATATAATTATAGCCGTCGTTCTTTTGCGTTTTGCAGATTGTGTTACTGGACTGCAACAATTTTGAGTAACATAGAAAGTTATGAATGTCCTTTGTGTCCTGGCGAGCAAGTTGATTTGATGCCCTTAAACTTGAATGAAAAATATGAATACGAGTTAGAACCAAGTAAGGGTCTTGAAATTAAATTTTCAACGTTTTAACTTTCTTATAATATGTTGAGCATAATATTAGACAAGAAACAACAACTCTGTCCTATAGCGAACTACGATTTCATTCCCTGGTGGGTCTGAAGTTAAACTTCTTCCAGGACTCACCAGCGAATTAACTTATTTATTCTATGTTGTCCATATTATATCTACTCGCCAAAAATAGGGAATTGAAAATATGCAAATATTTTTGATGGAACTATTGAGGCGAGGCTGATATGATGGTTATAGATTTGACAGCAATAGAAGATATGATAGGCAAAATCGGAACTTGTTATATATGCGGTAAAGCCAAAAGAATTGCAATTCAACATAGCAACCAGATAACTGAATATGCAGAAGGTCCTTCACGCTTGATATGTGAAGAGTGTGCAGGACTCAACGATCAATTATTTAATTAACATGATAAGTGCTGATGGGGTAAATTCTATTTTTAATTAAACCCTTAATTATTACACTAATAGACCTCTTCTTGTTGAACTAAGATCCAGTTTTCTACAATTATGGGATATAAGGCAACTATTCTAAATATGAGTTGGTTAAAGAAAAGATATTGATAAATATCGGCTTGGAAGTTTCTACTTGTAGCTCGCGAACAGCCCGGTCGAATCTACACCATAGTGTTGATGCCGAATCTAGCGGTCAAACTCCACAGGAGGGCTATGGATTTCAGGCTCTGGATCGTCATGAAAAGAAACCTGAGGACAGCAGTTCGAATCTGCTCCGGGCTACCTCTCTTAAATCTAAATTTGCGGGCCAAATTTAGCCAAGTATTTAGATTCTTCCCCGAACCTATTGAAATTTTCAATGAATAAATGTGCCAATCTTTTCGCTGCCACAATGTATTGATCCTTATTTGACCATGAAGATTTCGGGTCTAAGATTTTTGATGGAATTTGAGGACATGAGAGAGGAATTTCTAGGTTAAAGATATCGTCATGCATGTAATTTACTTTTTCGAGATCTCCGTTTATTGATGCCGACACCATAGCTCTAGTATAAGTTAGATCCATTCTTTCACCTATCCCATACGGTCCGCCACTCCAGCCTGTATTTATAAGATACACACTTGAGTTATATTTTGAAATCTTATCTGCAAGCATTCTTGCATATACGATAGGATGTAATGGCATAAACGGTGCTCCAAAACATTGAGAAAACGTTTCTTTTGGTTCCGTAATACCCCTTTCGGTCCCTGCTAGCTTGCTGGTATAACCAGAAATAAAATGGTACATCGCACCCTCCTTGCTTAGTTTCGCTATAGGTGGCATCACACCGAAGGCATCAGCAGTGAGAAAGATTACAACCTTGGGATGCGTAGCGACTGAGGGTATTACTGCTCCGGGGATAAATTCCAACGGATATACTACTCGAGTGTTCTCGGTCAAGTAACTATCATCATATTTTGGCTCTCGTGTTTGTTCATCAACAATTACGTTCTCCATTACTGAACCAAATTTAATTGCATTCCATATTTGCGGTTCATGTTCTTTCTGGAGATTAATGCACTTAGCGTAACAGCCTCCTTCGAAATTAAAGATTCCCCTATCTGACCATCCATGTTCATCGTCACCTATTAGATATCTCTCCGGATCGGCAGATAAAGTCGTTTTTCCTGTACCAGATAAACCAAAAAATAATGCTGTTTCTCCATTCTTTCCCATATTTGCAGAACAATGCATCGGAAATATTCCCCTCTGTGGAAGTAAGAAATTCATGACAGAGAACATTGACTTTTTTATTTCCCCCGCATATGAGGTATATCCTATTAAAACCATTTTTTTGGAAAAGTTAATGATTATGAATGTTCCGCTTTTGGTTCCGTCAATTTCTGGAAGAGCAGCAAAATCATTGACAAAGAAAATGGTGAACTCAGGTTTATGATTATCCAGTTCTTTAGGAGTTGGTTTTATAAAAATTTGTGATGCAAACATACTATGCCATGCACTGTCAGTAAAAACTCTAATGGGAAGGTGAATAACAGGATCCGCTCCAACAAATCCGTCAAACATAAAAAAGTCCTTTCCGGATACGTGTTGTTTCATTCGTTCAAAAATTTTGTCAAATTTTCCCGAAGATATAGAATGGTTTACCTTACCCCAGTTAACAAGACCGTGGGTTATATCATCGTCAACTATGAATTTATCATCAGGAGAGCGTCCAGTGAATTTTCCCGTTTTTACTGATAGAGCTCCAGAATTTGATAATAGTCCTTCATTTCGCTGAATTGCAATTTCAATGAGAGTTGCTATTGGTAAGTTTCTTTCAATTTTACCAAATTTAATGTTCATCTTCTCAAGCTGTAGATGATAACTCTTTGAATGACCATTTTCCTCCTCATTCATTGATACGATGTAAGTTCCACAAAGGCTATTTAATTTATTTCATGATTATAATTACCTGTAAATTCTTTCCAAGGTTGAAAATTAGACCATTGATTGCTTGGTGCAGATAATCATAATCGTTGCACCAAGCAAATGTTGTTACATCTATCTCCTGAAATAGACGATACATGGCATTGATTAATCTAAGTGTTTAAACTTTATGGAAATTGGTCTAAACTAGTACAGGATGAGTGCTCTTTATTAATCTGTAAAGACTAGTAAAGTTAAATGAGTAATTCAGAAATCAATAGTATTGAGGATGTTGTACGAGAATTTACGGAAGCCGATAACGCTATCAAAGCAGTATTTCCAAAAGTAGATCCAATTTTGGTTGTTAGCCTAATTTTTGACGAAAAGGTAAAAAAAGAAAATATCTACACCTTGGAAATCATACTTAAACCCGAACAGGATACCCAACAAATTAGAGAGAGAGTAATCAGTGTCACTGGTATGGCACCAGGTTTTTATCTTAAAGGAACTAAAATGGTTGTCAGTCATGGTCTTGATCTGAAATTACTAAAGCGAATTAATGATTTGGACTTTGTAGTCAGCATCAAGGGAAGCCTATACAGTGCGGGTGGTTCCTCAGACTTTTGATGTTCTGCTGTTTACATAATCAAATGGTAAAGAAAGTTAAATCCTAATGGAAGCAAAAGCTTTTGATAAAATGTTCACTAATTCAATCGAATACATTCATTGCGCAATACCCATGCTTTATACTTCCTAGAATAGTGTGATAGTCCACAATTCTCCTCATCAATGTTATAATGAGTATATTTTTTCTCTGTTTCGAGGACACGAAGTAGCTTCACTACAGTTCCCTCTTCGACCAGATATTTCATGATTCGTTCTACTTCTTTCTCCGCCAATTTTGAGTACCTATTGCAATTTATATTTCCGCAATTACTTATATATGGTAACCAACATTTTTAACCTAAAATTCCACATACATTTTTAAAGGAAAATTAAATAAAAGAAATGATGAATAAGAATAATCCTCTCATATTACATTTGGATTTAAATTTCATTAACCATTCTACCTAAAAATCCACTTTATTTTACAAGAAAATAATCAAAACCGTGCGAAATCAAAAACAATAGATATAAATTAACTTTTTAAAGTACAACTCATGTGACCGTTTTTAAAGAGACTTCTATATCTCGAAGTTTAGCTCATCTTAAATTTTTTAACCTATACATCATAATCCCAATCTGTTTTTTGCTTGTTTTTAGCCTTATTTCTGCAAATTCTTATGCTCAAACATCTAATGACGATACTTTATTGTCAAATTTATTTGATAGAGTTAAAGATTCTGTAGTACAGATTACCGTGTCAAACAAGGACCCTCGTGCTTCTGCACTTGGTTCAGGATTTGTTTATGACAATGCCGGCCATATTATCACAAATGATCATGTGGTTCGAAATAGATCTTACAACGATACTGAAACCAATAATGTTACTGTGACCTTTTTAGATGACAAGACCTACAAGGCAAAGATTATTGGCAGCGACCCTTTTTCTGATCTAGCAGTTTTACAAATTGAGAATCCAAAAAATGAAACTTTGAAACCAGTGTCCCTTAGTAACTCGACCGGTGTAAAAATTGGAGAGCATGTAATTGCAATAGGGAACCCATTTGGGCTTTCTGGTTCAATGACTGAGGGAATAGTTAGCGGATTAGGTAGGGTAATACCATCTCAGACTCCAGGCAGTCCTGAGGGTCCACAACTACCACCTGATCAAGTTACACAAATTCCCTCAACATCATATTCCATACCTGAGATAATTCAAACTGATGCGGCCATAAATCCTGGAAATTCAGGAGGGCCGCTACTTAATTTGAATGGACAAGTAATTGGCATAAATAGCGCCATTTTTTCGTTAACAGGCGAATATTCTGGTGTGGGATTTGCTATTCCGGCAAGCACTATTCAGAGAGTGGTACCGGTCTTAATGTCAGAGCATTCTTACAAACACCCGTGGATTGGAATTTCCGGAATAGACGTTAATGAACAAATTGCTTCTGCCATGAATTTAAACACTACTAGAGGATTTCTTGTAATAGACACTACCCCGGGCGGTCCCGCTTCTAGAGCTGGATTGCATGGTGGAGATAAACTCGTAGACGTAAACGGCAGGAAAACAAAATTGTTCGGAGATGTTATTATAAAAATTGATAATCAAAGTGTTTCCAAGATTGATGACATACTAGTATATTTGGAACAGCATAAAAAGGTTGGACAAGATGCTAAACTCACTGTTATCAGAGATGGTAAACTCCAAACAATCGATGTTGTCCTAGCTGAAAGGCCTTTACAACTTAATACACAACCCTTGTGGTTAGGACTCGATGGTACTGACATGAATGAGGATATTGCTGCAAAATTAAATACTAATCAGAGCACTGGAATACTAGTAGTTGGAGTTATTTCAGACGGACCTGCAGATAAAGCTGGAATCAAAGGTGGTTATAAGATAACCGACATCAATGGAACGGAAATACAATTGGGTGGGGATATTATTACAAGCGCTGACAAGATACCTATTCAAAATTTAAAAGATCTGACAACCTATATTGCAAACAATAAAAAGGAAGGTGACAAGATG
>DATEFQ010000055.1:0-2791 GCA_035280585.1 Nitrososphaeraceae archaeon | reverse complement strand
TTCCACCAGGATCTATATGGCTTGGCTTCCTTGCCGATTTCTTCTTTGACTCTAAATTCGATTGAATAAAACATATTCTCCATTGCATCTACCCCTCCATCGTTATAAAGATCTTTACCAATCATAAACACTCTTTGTCTTTTGGCTTCAAAGTCAGGAGCCTTAGGATTCTGTATACAGTAGGTCAGAATATCATAGAGCTCTTCTTCTAGATACGCATCCATCCTTAATATTCACTTTTCACTGAACTTATTATGATCTTGATATAAATCGTACTAATTTGATCATTCATAAGTACAATGTTTAGATCATATTGATATTCCATGCTTGCAATAATTTGACGACTAATGGTTGAATCACAATTTCTATATCTGATAACGGTGGGCTGGAAAACAAGTAATAAACATAAAATAGAAATATGGTATGTAGAGTGTAAGAAAAATTATTACGTGATGTCAGAACTTGGAGAACGAGCTCACTGGGTTCAAAACATTATTCATAATCCAAGAATTTCATTTAGCATTTGCGATCTGAATTTTGATGGTACAGCACGAATAGTCAATAAAATGAAGGAAGTTCAATTAACTGCAGAAGTTTCAGAGGTAATGAAAGTGAAATACAATTGGGACCAAGGACTGATCGTGGAACTCAAACCATTGGATGTTCAAGATCAATCGGACTTGTAACACGCCATAAATATTCAAAGCAGAGCTTAAGTCATTTGTACTAGTATCCACTCATTAAATTTTTTTATCGCAAACTCTTCTGATTGCTTTATGAATTCTGAGTCGTTTATGTTCCATTGATCTTGTGGAATAGAATCAAAAAACTCTTGCATAAACAAAGTAAATCTAAAACGCAAGTTGCTCGGATTCTCGTGTATATCATAACGCCTTAGAATATTTGCTATTTTTCCAAATGAAGTGTCGTAGTCTCTTTTGAATGGTATTGTTTTTAGAATTTCATGTAAGATTGAACTTATGGAGTCTAGGTCTTTCTTGAGTGTGATGAAAGCTCGCACGATACTACAATTGATATACTTATGCTTTGTCTTACAAATATTTTTTCAATGAGCAGTTTTTAGAACTTCTAGCGATATAATGTTTCTTGCTACCTGTAATAGAAATACCTAAAGAAAATGGATCTGAAATTGCTGCTTATGTAATAACTCCCAAAAATGTTCTAGTAAATCTCTTCTTAGCTATTTCGAAGGCCTTTTCACCTTTAATTGAAAGCCTGTATGTTATGGTTTTGCCTTCTTTCTCCTCACTCAGAAAACCCAATTCTTTAAGACTCCTAAGAGCTGGATAAATTGTTCCCGGACTCGGTTTTTCCCCTCGTCTTTTTGCAAGTTCATTAGCTATCTCTTGGCCATGCATTGGTTTTTTCGAGAGTAAAAACAAGATCAAAAATCCCAGCAGTCCTCTCATATCGCAACATTCAGCATCCAGCCCTCGCATGTACATTATATTGGATGTCCGATATATATAAATACATCCATTTCCTATATATCGTATGACCGATAATGGAAAAAATGGAGGTGATTGAATGGGGTACGGATGCTGTGGATCAGGAGTCGAACAGGTTAGAAACTTTCTAACCAAGGAGGAAAGGATTTCGTTGCTAAAGGAATACAGTGATGGTCTTGAGAAGGAAGTCCAAGGGATAAAGGAGAGGATCAAGGAATTGGAGGAAAAGTAAATCCTTTCTTTCATTTTCTTTGCTTGCTAGTTTTTCAGCACTTGGATTATTCTAATGCTATTCCTTGTTTTATGATTTGTTTAGAGTTCATCAATCTGCAGAATTTGATTATTAACTGGGTTGTTAGAGTTAGACAAATTTTTAAAAGAATAATCCACGCAAAATGACTCGATTGGTTCTTTTGATTCACCTATTATAAAATTCATCCTTGGCGTTTTTTTCAGTTTCATTAATCCCCCACAGGAACTCGACATAGTGTTGTGAGAATATGGTAACAAGAAATCTGAACAAGTCTTCCGTTTTTTTGAATCCATATTTTTCTTTCAATTTCTTGATGTTTTCTTTATCCTTTGAATTTAATTTTATACGAATTTCGCTCATTTTTTATTCTCAATAGAATATTTATTTTTAATAATCCTTGCTAATGGGTGTTTATAGAAGTGAATATTCTGAATTGTTTTTATTAAATCAATTAGAAATTTCAGCATTTAGATGGGTCAATTAGAATCCAGCAATCAGAATCGATGGTACAAAAATCTGCTGTTTTCGAATTCTCTAATGAAAATAAATTTATTTCATTTAGTCTTTCATAAAAAGCGTCCGTTTGATAAATTCTAGTCCATAATTCGTTAAATATCTCACATATAGGAAGTAGAATGTCATTGATATTTACATAGGCTTTATAGCACGCCATGCCATAGATACTTTACGATTCAGGGAATTGATCTCCTTGTTGAAAGCTGGGGTGCGGGGTTAGACGCCTGCTAGCAATAGAATTGTTAGTATCGTAGATGACGAGATAGACATAACTCAGCTTTTTCAAGATGCTTTATGTGGGAATATGGATGATGTTGCAATTGTTTCATTCAATGACTCCGTGATAGCTTTGGAACATTTTAGCTATAATAAAGATAATTACGCACTCATCATTAGTGACCTCAGAATGCCAAATCTCAATGGTCTGGAGCTACTAAAGAAGGTAAAAAAGCTTAATCCTACCGTTAGGACTATACTTCTTAGCGCTTATGAAGTTGATAACGATGCGATTTTTCAACAATATATGAAAGAAGGTATTATAGATTCGTTTATT
>DATEFQ010000054.1:0-9679 GCA_035280585.1 Nitrososphaeraceae archaeon | reverse complement strand
TATTTATCCCAATGACAAAACTGTGTATCAAGTGCAAGAAAAAAAATGCCATTTACTTGAGAAAGTACTCTGGAGAATTAATGTGTAAAAAATGCTTTATTAAATCAGTAGAACGCAAGGCAAAAAAAACCATATCAAAATTTTCTATGATTAGGCATCGTGATACGGTGGCAGTTGCAGTGTCGGGAGGTAAAGACAGCCTTGCGCTCTTAAATATATTAAAAAACGTTCTAAGCGAGGTAAATTCGAGACTTATTGCGATAACAATTGATGAAGGAATTAAGGGCTATCGTGATGAATCTTTGGGCATTGTAAGAAATTTTTGTTCCAGTATTGGAGTTGAAAACAGAGTGGTTAGTTTTTCTGAACTTTTCGGCCTATCAATGGATAAGGCTATGGTTTCAAGACCCTCAGAGAAAATTTCATCCTGTTCTATGTGTGGGACTTTTAGGAGAAGGGCACTTGATGTCCTTGCGGAATCTTGCGAAGTTAATGTTATTGCAACTGGACATAATTTAGATGACTACATCCAAACTTTTCTTATCAATTTATTTGCTGGCGATGTTGAAAGGATCGGTTGGACATATCCAGAACCGGTAGAGTATGGACCTGGTGGGATAAAGAAAATTAAACCATTAATGGAGATATATGAGAAAGAACTTGTAATGTATGCGATTCAGCTGAATATTCCATTTCAAGCAGAAGAATGTCCATATAAAGATGAGAGTATAAGAAGTGCATTTAGAAGCCATTTGAACAATCTTGAGAATATTCATCCAGGGATAAAATACAATGCATACAATTCTATTTTAAAGATTGCAAAGAAAGTAAAGTATACAAATAATGTTATTAACCAAGAACACCATACATGCTCAGTTTGTAATAGAGAGTCCTCCGGGGACATATGCTCAGTATGTCGTACCTTGAATATGTTGGTTAAAAAAATTTAGAGCGTTCTTTTGTGCAATCCGTTATTGTAATTTTAAATGGTAGCTACAAAAAATTAGGTATTTGTATATTCACGTACAGAGTACAAGTGATATAGATCTTGCAAACTGGATAGACAAATATATCTAATTTGTGTAATATTTTTGCGGTAGTAGGGAGGATCGGGGTGTTAGCCGTACCCCAAACCAGAAATCGGCTTTATGCTGGGATCAGTAACTACTGGGTAAATCTTTAGTTGTGAAGTTCCTGCTTGCATTGCTGATATGAAACCACGCCGTGTCGGATGGGTATGAACAACAATATATGCGAAGGCATGTGCTTGATTGTGAATTGTCGAAATGGATGAGGTCCGGGAGGGTGCAATCCTAAGGCAGCGTATCCATGCTAGCACGTCTACGTGATTGATCTTGCAGAGCTTGAGATTGGGCCTTATTTCTAGAGTGGTACCGGTAGACTACTACCGCATTTATTTATCGTATTTTGAATCAATTTGTTACAGCCAGTGTTTTATCTGTAGAAATTCTTCCTGTTGTTCACCTTTCAGCAACCTGATAAGTGAGATTGCTTGGGGAACTGACAACACCGGCTTATGAAAGTGATTATCTGTTCCTATTCGCGGACAGGCAACCTGAATAAATGCATCTATACCTTCAAATGATAAAAGTCGCTCATCTGTTATTTCGGTCATAGCAATGAGCACTATCTTTTTGCCAGCTGCTTCAAGCAACCTTTTTAGTTCGAGTGCCTTGATTTTGGCAAATTGTCCTTCCTTTAATCCAATAATTATTCCGACAGTTTCTGCATCCTGAGCTTTATAGACTGATAAAATTGCTTTTTTCTCGAGCTTTCGTGCAATATCACCAATTTCTGAATATTCATTAAAGTAAGGATCCAACATAAAGGTAGGTTTCTGTGTAACAATTGCTATACTGGCAGAGTGAAAAATGCTCTGTCCCAAAAAAAGATAGGCGTCTACATGATCTTTCGTATCATAAACTGGGTAGAATTCACAGCCAAATACTTGCCCGTCATTCAGATGGCCCTTACCTCTTCCAATAACCACTTCATATCCATGAGATTCAAAAATTTCTTTTACATTCTGCATAGAACGAATATATTGACTGATGGTAGCAAGGGAAATTATCTTGAAATTCTTCTTTCTTAGCTCAACCGCGCATTTTTTTGCAATTTTAGTAAAATCTATGTCATCGAAAGCATCCACCATAATTACTTTGTTCCCAAAGCTCTCCATGGATATAGTGTGTCCAATATTGAACAGGATGTCTACGCCTAACATTTCAGCAGCATGAATATTGAGATCGCATGAACCCCAGGAAGTATCACCAATAATGTATACTGGAATATTGTATTTGTCTCTCAATTTCTCTGCGCAACTTTGGATTTTCTTCATAATTCCGTCAGGTCCATCCAATGCAACCGAGCGTGGATTCCTTTCACTAATTGTGGAAAAAATCTTTTCCTCGTCTATGTGAATCAACTAACTACTCATCAAGAATTCAACAAGTCTAATTTTAAGATATAATTTGATTATGTTAAAAATGATCGCTGGGCTTATTTGTTTCTTTGAATATCAATCGAGTAGGAGTTACTCGAGAAATCTGGTAATTTTAAATCATCTCGTTCCGGTGTAATAGTAATTCTTTCTCTATCAGGTCTGACAGAAATACTAATTTTACTGAGACCTTCACTCGTACTGATAAAATGATCAAAATTCAGGTTGTTAAGATCTGATTTCAACGAATCAGGTAATTTGGGCTCCAACAAGATATTATTATTAATCATATTTGGTTTAATTCCCAGCATTAATTCACGCAATGCATATACATACAGGCCTACTGACCAAGCTTGGAGGATGCAAGAGTTAAAGGGTTCTGGCCTATCACCGCGATAAGTTTCTGCATACATACCATTTTCAGAAATAATGCGGTCAGCCATTACTGAAAGATATTCCAGAGCATGTTGGGTCCTTTGGCTTTTAATTTCACTGATTGCGGCCCAACCAGTAACAAGTGGCCATACGGCGCCATCATGATATAGTGAAGGATGATATTTAGGGTCCAAACTGCTTAAAGATCTTATTCCCCATGATGTAGTCATATCATCCTTTTCCACTCTTTCTAAAACTAATCGTGCTCTCTGTTCATCTTTTACAGCCTCAGTAAGCAAAATTACTAATGAATTTGGGCGTATACTGACATCTTTAGTTAAATCCTTACGAATGGTGTCATAATAGAATCCGAGCTTTTGATCCCAATATTCATGGTCAATCTTACTTTTTAACTTGTGGGCTGATGAGAGCCAAGTTTTCTCATGCTCTTTATCGTCAACTATTCTTGCTAACTCACTTCCTATAATCAAGCTTTCATAAAATAATGCTTGTACATCGTTGGCGCTCTTCCTTCTGTCAATATGATCCATCCAAGTGGAATCCTGAATGGGCAATTTTTCTGCTGTGCCAGAAAAACCGTGTTCAATAAATTGATCATTGTCTATATCTTTAAGAAATCCCGAATTAACTAGATCGACTATAGAGTCCCATCTTTTGAAGAGGTATTGGGAATTTCCAGTACCGTTAACATACTCACGAATGGCCCAAGGAAACAAAAAGGTTGAATCTGCCGAACCATAAGTTGTATTGTGAAGAAACGTTCTTCCACTAATTACCATTGGCAATTCCCCTTTTATGGCACCATTGTGACTGTGTTTAGCCTGACGCTTCAAAAAATTCTCTATTACGCGCAAGCAAAAATCGTATTGACCCATAGACAAATATCCTCTCAATGACCAGCCCGTATCACGCGCCCAATAATTAGGGAACCTTGGAAGTCCAGCACTGATACCTTCTCCAAGATTATCATAATTAGCCTTAAGGTACTCAAGAGCCGTTTTTGCCTTTTTCAGCGCTTTTACCAATTTTACAATTTTTGCATTTGAAATGGAACTAGAAGGGGCATGATGTATTGTAAAGCTAGATGTTGATATATTGTTATGATGATTTTTTGTTTGTTCATATAGTTCTTGGTAATTGTCTCTCATGTTCTTGTATTCATTCAGACATTCTTGAGCGCTTGTGAAATCACCAGCGCCAATTAATGCTATTTCCTTCGTTAAACCCTCTTGAAGCTCTATATCATAAGATAACTCCAAATCGTTATCAAAAGAATCCGTTAGTATCTTTGAGGGCTTCAAACTCTTCGGGGAAATACCTATAGTTCCAAAATAATGGGCAACTCCTTTTTTTGCAATTGTTCTAATCTGCAAACAGTTTTCTGATTTATAATATCTTGAAAAATTACTCTGGGAAATTGCAGCTAAACCATAACTGGTAATATTACCATCTATTAGGAAATGCACCCTGATTTTTTTAGTAGCTTGTTTTTTTGAATTTAGAGTATTAAGCTCTTCAATTTTTTCTGGATCAAAATTAAGTATCTGCACAAATCCTTTATTATCGATAGGTACAAATAGTGTTCTTTTGACACGAATCCCTGCTACTTCGTGATGAGTGGATAGGCTTCCATTCTCATGCCTCGATGAAACTACAAAGTTTGGGAGTCTTTTTCTAACGCCCTCGTCTACGGAAATTTCCACAATGATTCTTCCAAACGCCCTAGCAGGTGGTACATATAATCCTCCGTTGTCATATCGTGCTCCCATCCATGTCCAATTAGCAGAAAGTGCACCATTAGAGGAACAAACTATGTAAGCTTTCCTGCCGGACAGAACTAGTGGCGAAGCAAAATTCATAAACATAGTTTCGCCGTAGATTTGGGTATCCGATTCCTCTGGTAAGTTTGATGATATAATTACCTTTTCTTTCTTGTTGCTTGTGTAATCCACAAACGTAAACGGAATAATTATCTGCTCAAATCCTTCAAGTTTGCTCATTATAGTTATTTTGTGTTTCTTTTGATTATCCAACTCCATACCAATGACCAAGAACCTTGCACTTTGAAATGGCTTGAACTGAATTGGTCTTGTTTCGGATAATGCTGATGCATTAACTATTGTGTCAGACGTAGCAATCTGAATTGATTTTTTTGATAATGGTAGCTCATCTACATAAATATCAAGCGATACAATGTTGCCACCTAATGGAACAGGAGGATTAATAAGTGAAAATATGAATCCATTTTCTTGTACATCTTCATTCATAACTATTGCATTTTTAAGACTGCCTTCAACATATGAAAGCACTGTGTGAGTTTTGTCAAGTGTTCTTGTCATTATGGTTCTCCAAAGCGTCTAAACCGGAAATATTCAATGTCCTCATAATAAATGGCAATTTAACCTATATTAAAACTATTGATCAAAAAATTCGTGTGTGTAATTAAGTTTATAGTTTATTTAATATTGTTTAACTCTTTTTATGAACCAATGAGATTAGTAAGAGGTAATAGAAATTGTTGACTGTTAGGGTAAAAAATCTTGAAATTGGAAACGGAAAACCGAAAATAATGGGCATTATCAATACCAGTCCTGAGTCCTTTTATAAAGAATCGATCTCAGTTGATGAGAAAATACTTTCTGATAGGGCAATAAAAATGGAGAAAGATGGAGTGGATATAATTGATATTGGCGGAATGTCCACCGCACCATACCTTAATACTCTGATTTCAGTTGACAAAGAGATTGAAAGATTACGAAGTGCGATTAATGCAATAAAAAATGTATGTAGAGTTCCAGTTTCAATAGATACTTGCCGAGCAGATGTAGTTAAGGCTTCAATTGAGCTGGGTATAGATCTAGTTAATGACGTTACGGGTCTCAAATACGATGGCAAAATGAAGAATGTAATTACTTCATCTGGCCTACCTATTATTATTGGGGCGTATGGAAATAGATCCATTACCTATAGGTCCGGAGATATATCTGAAACAATCAACATTTTACAGGAAAGTATACAACTAGCAATCCAAAGTGGCATAAATGAGGACAAACTCATTATTGATCCTCTAGTTGGTTTTTTCCGTATGGTAGGAAATAACCCGTTTTTTACTAAGATATCTCATGAAAATTGGTACGAAAGAGACATAGGAATCATATCCAACCTAAAAAATCTTTCAACCCTCTCAAAACCGATATGTATTTCAGTTTCAAGAAAATCCTTTATTGGTCATTTATTTGGATTGACTGCGATAGAGCGCCTTATACCATCGATTATTAGCCAGGTTATTTGTCTGCAAAATGGAACTGACATTATTAGGACTCATGATGTTAAAGAAACTAAAGTTGCGCTTGCACTCCTCGAACGATTTTCTAAAAGTACGTCTTCTCCGTCGTCCTGAATCTGGTCGAAAATATTTTCTAAGATAAAGATAACTTTCTAGAGGTAAACGCTTATAATCCCAACGCAAATATAAAAATCAAGGACATATTGGAAGTAAAAGAAGGTTTAACTTTTGACGATGTTCTCCTTATTCCAAAGCGATCTCCTATCATTTCTAGATCTCAAACCGATTTGAGAACAAAATTATCGAGAAATATTTTGCTAAATATTCCACTGATCAGCGCAAATATGGACACGGTGACTGAATCTAATATGGCCATTTCTATAGCAAAAGAAGGGGGAATAGGAATCATACATAGATTTATGACCATAGCAGATCAGGTCGATGAAATTTTAAGGGTAAAAAGATCAGAGTCAGTAATTATAGAGCAGCCTTATACCATTTCACCTTCTAAATCTGCAAGCGAGGCATCTAGGTTAATGCAAGAACTTGGTGTGTCTGGATTGTTAGTAATGGATGATAACACGAAAAAATTAATTGGCATAATTACCAATAGAGATATCATGTTTCAATATTATTCAGATAGCAGGGTCAGTACTCTTATGACAAAGGATCTTGTAACAGCAAAACAGGGAACTTCTATCGAGGAAGCTAAAGAAATTCTACATAAAAATCGAATTGAAAAGCTACCTGTAATTGATAAATCAAATAATGTTGTTGGACTCATTACTAGTAAAGATATAATGAAAATGGAACGATTTCCATTGGCTTCAAAGGATAAGAAAGGACGGTTATTAGTTGGCGCAGCCGTTGGAGTTAAAGGTGATTATTTAGACCGGACTGAAGAATTACTCAACGCAGGAACAGACATTATTGTGGTAGATATTGCACATGGCCATAGTGATAATGCGATTAATGCTATTCATATGATAAAAAAAGCATTTCCAAATTGTGAACTAATTGCAGGAAATGTTGCTACTGGGCAAGGAGCAAGAGACCTTATTAAAGCCGGAGTTGATGCTGTAAAAATCGGTGTTGGATCTGGTTCAATATGCATAACTAGAGTTATTACCGGTTCCGGAGTCCCACAACTAACTGCAGTTGTCGATGGCGTTAAGGTTGCAGAGGAGTATAACGTTCCCGTAATATCTGACGGTGGAATAAGGACATCTGGTGATGCTATTAAAGCTTTAGCGGCTGGTGCGTCAACAGTGATGATTGGCAGTCTTTTCGGAGGAACTGATGAAAGTCCTGGTAAAACTATAGTGAGACATGGAAAAAAATTTAAGATGTATCGGGGTATGGCATCGTTTTATGCATCGCTTGGCAGAAAGTACAGAGAGGAGGGATCACAAGTTATAGATGGAGAAGATCCAAATGATTACGTACCTGAAGGGGTTGAGGCAATGGTACCCTATAAGGGAAGTGTTACAGATTTGATCAAGCAATTTGTTGGTGGGATCAGATCAGGCCTAAGTTATTGTGGTGCAAAAAATATTTCTGAAATGCAACATAATGCAGAATTTGTGAAGATTACTCATGCAGGATATACCGAAAGTCAGCCACATGATGTAGACATAATGTAGGGCTGAATATATAACTGATGGTTTGAACATGTTTCATGCCACAAGCAGAGTAAAAAAACCTGTCTGATTTAATGTGGGTAAAAATTACAGACCTATTAGATTAGACGATTACCAATCAGACGGAAATTGTTCATAGGTGAATTAGTCATAAGGTCATAAAATTAGAGCTCTAGAATTATCAGTTGTCCACAGCTCTTTGATAATTACGATAATTTGAATAGTTTGTGCTTTGTCTCTTGGCAAAGGTACTTGTTTTTGGCGATGGTGGGCTATCGTTTTCATGACCCGGATGCGATCTTATGTGGAACCAATATTGTGAAGGAGTAATAGGACTCTTGCAAATCGGACAGTTTAGATGATCACATTTATGATTACCGATGAAATTAGGATGGATCGTCAAGTTACACTTATCGCACTTATTTTTTTCCAATATTGTTCTAAATTTAGTACTAATATGCACAATAAAGATGTATTGATTGATCAATCAATAACGATATCAATTGTATAGTTCTGACCCAGTGCTGTTAAGGTGAATCAAGATTGGCATTGGAATATTGAGAAAATTTTTGAATAAATAGACTTATTTGAATCTCTGACTTAACATGCATTGGTAACTACAGCTCAATTCATGATAGCCTCAGTTGGATCTAAATTGGAGCATTGATATTGTCTTGCTAAATCCTAAAAGTGAGTAACCAAAGCAAGGGTAATTATAGCAGTTTTCCTTATACTATAGTATGGTAAGAACGGTAAAACCCGGTGTAGCTCCTGGTGAATTTAAATGTAGAACGTGCGATACTATGTGGTCAAATTTTATGGAAAAGAATATTCCGTGCACAGATACAACAATAACAAGAAACGGACTGCACGATTTTGATTTTGCCAAGCCTATCATCGTAAAAATCTGACTGCTAAGTCGAGCCCTTATATCAATCTGCATTTGTAGTAATAAGGTAAAAAAAGCTTGAAAGGATAGAAAATAGAGTATATAAACTTGTTCACCATTGATAGATTCTAATTTGATTTAAAACTAATTTATATAGACAAAATAAAAAATTATGGTCTAGAAAACAAATCAGCACTTGTTGCATTAACAACACTTGTTGCATTAGAATCAGGATTCGAACGGGTCACATTAGTATTATCACTTGTTGCATTAGTATTAAAAATGGAAACTGCTGCATTAGTATCTGTACTTGTTGCATTAGTATTAAAACTGGAAACGACTACACCAGCACTTGTTGCATTATAAGAACTCGTTCCATTAGTATCAGAAATAGAACCCGTCACATTAGTATCGGCACTTGTCGTATTGTTGGTGCTGTTCACACCGTTGACGTTGGTGCTGTTGGTTTTGTTGGCTATTGAATATTTTTGTTTAAAATATTTATTATTTTTAGAACAATGAACTATTTCATTATCTGCGATATTATCTCCGACTTTATGTGCAAGGTTTAGACATTTTTGAGTATTATTGCCTGCATTTTGATAAATGTCTGAAGCTCTGAATTTTGGCCAATTAATGTTATTGTCGTTCACCTTACCATCTTGTATAGCTTGTACAAGCTTTTTCATGCTATCATAATCGCTCCAAACTGCTCCCTCCACATTTACAAAGTAATTACTTCCTATGAGGAGCGTGCCAATTGTGACAATTGTTACTATTATAAGAAATGGTGGTGTTGGTTGTCCGCTATTCATTATGTAAAATTATTGATCATCGTAAATAAGTTAATCTTTTCAAATATTTTTGAAAAGTTGTTCTTATAACTCAATAAATAATCGATCAAGAATCGTTTATTCCATTTTTTCTATTTTTTATTACACATGATCATTTTCTTGAAATACTGTTAATTTCTCCAGGTCAATAAATATGATTTTATATTAATTAGA
>DATEFQ010000053.1:0-10123 GCA_035280585.1 Nitrososphaeraceae archaeon | reverse complement strand
TGAAAGTTCTATTATGAGAGGTCAGATTCAAGTAATTGATGTGTCAAATTTCAAGAGAGCCATGGGTATTATTTCAAAGAGTAAAGATTCACTACTCAGTATTGCTAATTCATGCTCAAAAAATGTCAGGGCGGTGGATCTGAGAACAAGAGTTATCAAAAATGAGATAGATAAACGTAAAATGCTTGTGGCAGAAGTATATGTTGATTGTAAGGATGCCATGGGTGCTAATACCATAAATTCAATGTGCGAGCTATTGGGTCCTGAAATAGAAAGAAAGACAAACGGTAACGTTATACTAAAAATACTCTCCAATTATGCCACAGAAAGAATCGCTACAAGTAAAGTAACTTTCAAGAAAGAAGAACTTGGTGGAACGGAAATTGTTGACAGGATTCTTTCTGCATTTGCTTTTGCATTTTCTGATCCACATAGGGCGGTAACTCATAACAAAGGGATCATGAATGGAGTAGATGCAGTTTCAATTGCAACAGGTCAAGATTTTCGCGCCATAGAAGCTGCCGCCCATGCCTATGCATCTAGGGACGGAAAATACCGAACCCTTACCACTTTCTCAAAGTCATCCAATGGTGATCTCCTGGGGAGAATTGAAATTCCACTTTCAGTCGGCGTTGTGGGTGGAATATCTACGGTTCATCCAGTTGCAAAAATGGGTCTGAAAATATTAGGAGTAAAATCAGCGAGTGAATTAGCATGTGTTATTGCGTCAGTTGGACTTGCTCAGAACTTTGCAGCGATAAGGGCTTTAGCTACGGAAGGCATTCAAAAGGGACACATGAAATTACATGCAAAGAATATTGCTGTTGCGGCTGGAGCAACTGGTAAATTAGTTGAAATTGTATCTGATATCATGTATAGACAGTCGAACATAAATTTGAGCAGTGCCAGAACAATTCTACATGAATTGGAAGACAGAAATTCCCGTTCAACCTAGAATGTTTTATAAATAATCTCGAAGAATGTTTGATAAAAACTATCAAACAATCTTCAATAATGAGTTCCCTACAAATGATATTTCAATAGAAATATATCCCATTAAAAAGATCCTTCGAATAAGAGATGGCAACAGTAAAATTTGCGATACCAAAAGGTAGTATCGAAGATGCGACGTTCAGGATTTTAGAAGAAGCATGGGAACCCGTTAAGGGACGTGGAAGAACCTATAGAGTTAAGCTAAGCGATCCTGAGATAGAAGTAAAAATATTAAGACCGCAAGAGATCCCTACCTACGTCCAAGAAGGATTTTATGATATAGGAATTACCGGTAAGGATTGGATTACTGAGGCTAGTGCGGACGTGAAGGTCTTACTGGATCTAGAATATGGTCAAGTGAATCAAGTCATTGCGATTCCGGAAAATTTTGAATATAATAATTTAACTGAATTAATAGAAGGTTTCGCAAAACAGAAACGTACATTAAGAATTTCATCTGAATACCTTACAACTACTTCAACGCTCATACGTTCTAACATAGCATATCAAAAATATTATGGGGATGTTAGACCAATGATCATTACACCGTGGATTAGAATTGGTGAAAATAAGATGGTTGAAATCTTTCTATCCTTTGGTGCGACCGAAGCCAAACCTCCCGAAGATGTAGATGCAATTTGTGACATCACAGAAACAGGAACGACGCTAGTTCAGAACAACTTAAAGCTTATAGAAACCGTGGCACATTCAAGCGCTCAATTAATTGCAAATAAGAATTCATTAGAAGACAAGATAAAAGCTGAAAAAATTGCAGACATCCTTGCACTTGTAAAGGGAGTTGTTGAAGGAAGGAAAAAACTTCATATTTTTGTTAATGTGAAAGAAGAAAATCTTCAAAAATTGTTGGATAGCCTACCGGCCCTAAAAAGACCCACAATTAGTAAATTGAGCGAAGAGGGTTGGTACGGTGTTAATACTGTCATAGATAAAAGAGAGTTCATAAAGATAGTTCCAAAGATGAGAGAGATAGCACAAGGACTTGTAGTCATGCAGCCAAAGCAAATACTCCCATTAGAGGAACTAAAACAGGTTATGGACAAGTGATTAAAACAATACGGGTAAATAACGGTACTAGAGAAGCAATACGGATTCGTAGTTTAAATCGCCTACCCGATAAAAGTATTATTGTTGAAAAGATTATTGATAACGTTATCAAATTTGGTGATATTGCACTTATCAAGTATACTAAAGAATATGATAAAGTAAAAATCGATTCTATTGTAGTAGATAAAGAAGAATTTAAAAAAGCTTACCAACAGGTGACACTGACTCAATTGAAATCTCTTAAAAGGAGTAAGAACCTGCTTGAAAAGAATGAAAAAACGTTACTACGACGATTAACTGGAATTATAACATCAGAAGATGGAGTGAAAATTGAAAGAGCTATCAAACCGATTGATAGTGTTGGATGTTACGTCCCTGGAGGTAAAGCCCGATATCCAAGCACGCTGATAATGTGTGCGATTCCCGCAATTGTTGCGGATGTTAACAGAATAGTCGCAGTAAGTCCGCCTATGAAAAATGGTAATATCGATCCACTAACACTTGTTGCTGCAGATTTGTGTGGTATTGAGGAATTCTATAAAGTGGGTGGTGCTCAAGCGATAGCAGCTCTTGCATGTGGGACTAAAACAATAAAGAAAGTTGATAAAATTGTAGGTCCCGGGGGATTGTATGTTAATATTGCAAAATCACTGGTTAGCAATAAGACTGCTATTGATATGATAGCTGGTCCAACCGAGCTTATAATATATGCGGATTATACATCCGATCCCAATTTTGTGGTCAGGGATTTGATTTCCCAAGCTGAACATAGTCAGGACACATTTTGCGGTATAGTTACTACTTCAAGCAAGCTCGTTGGAAAATTAGAAAATGAAATTACTAAGGCATTAAAAAGTACCTTACCAAGATTAGATATAGTTTCAAAAAGTTTTAAGAGTAATGCCTTTATAGCATTATGTAATACAGAAGAGAGAGCGGTATTGTTTATTAACGAATTAGCTCCCGAACATCTCGAAGTTTTGACCGAAAATCCTAAAAAATTTGCTTCCAAAATTAGCACTGCAGGTGTGATATTGTTAGGGAAGTATAGTCCTTCAGCGGCTAGCGATTATTGTCTCGGTTCAAATCATGTGTTACCAACTATGGAATTTGGTAAATCTAAATCTTCACTATCCGTACTTGATTTCATCAAGCTAGTTAACCAAGTTAAAGTAACTAGAAAAGGTCTTCAATCGGTTCGACAATGTGTTAAGGAATTATCCTTAGCTGAAGGTTTACCAAACCATTTTACTGCTGTGGAAGAGAGGTTCAAATTAAAATGACAAACTGGCTAACGAAAGAAATAGAGAAAATTTCAATGGTTGAAAAATATGCCACAGTTTGTAATAGCGATCATATTAAAATGGATGCGAACGAAAATCTTGTTTTAGACAAAAATTTTATCATGAAGATTTCTTTAAAGGGTATAAAAAAAATTGATCTGAGAAAATACCCCACTGAGCTTTATGAGCAGTTATACAAGAAACTTTCAGAGTATCTTATGGTTAGTGAAAAATCACTCGTACTGGGAAGTGGTTCTGATCAGATTATAGATTTACTCTTGACATTAATTGGAAAAGGAAGGAGGCTAACTACCATATACCCCACCTTTTCTTATTTTAAAACAAGATGCCAATTACACGGAGTAACGTCTTCTGAAATAATGCTCTCTTCTATTGATAACACATTTAATAGTGAAAAATTTATCGATGATGCAAAAAAGTCTCACGCAATTTATTTATGCTCACCAAACAATCCAACAGGAAATCAATTTCAAAGATCACAAATGCTGGATATTCTGGGTAACTTGAAAAATAAACTGGTAATAATAGATGAGGCATATGTAGAATTTGCAAAATATTCATTATTAAAGTATGTACAAGAATTTCCAAATCTTGTAATTCTTCGAACATTTTCAAAGGCATTGGGGTTGGCAGGCGCAAGAATAGGATACATGATAGCAAATGAAGAACTTGCGGAATTATTTAAAAACAGGGTTCAGTCACCATATGCAGTAAACAGTATTTCACTTGCTATCGCAATATCCGTTATCTCCAATTCTGATAGAGTCGAAAAAAGTATATCGCTAATAAGAGAGGAAAGGGACAAACTCTATCATAATCTTTCAAAAATCAAAAAAATAGATGTTTACAGGTCGGATGCAAATTTTCTTTTTATAAAATGTAACGAGGAATATGATCGAATTATAGAGTCATTAGGTAATGGAAAAATTATAGCCAGGGGATTGAACAAGATTGGGAGCTATGGAAACTGTATTAGAATAACAATAGGTACAAAGAAAATGAACGATAAAATACTTTCGATATTTAACAGCATTCAATAAATTTATGGTAGATTTCAATAGAATGTATTCAAATGCGTGTATTATTTTCGATATTGATGGTGTATTGATTGATACCCGTAAATCCTATAATGAAGCTATAAAAAAAACTGTACAATATGTAGTTAGTTGCATCAAGCCAGGTATTATGGGTGTAAAGACTTTAGTGAGTGATGAAATGATTTTCAATTTTCGTAAATCTGGGATGTTTAATAATGATATAGATACAAGTTACGCATTTATCCTGAGCATACTTTGTAGTCCATCTAAAAGTTCTGATTTGCATTGTTTTTTAGAAAATATTGCGAACGATGCAACAACGAATGGAATAATCTCCGTAGAAGATTATCTGCAAAAATACTCCAAAGCCACCTTAAATGAGATTAAGAAGAGGCTAAATTATCCAGGAAATATCGAAAGTAGCATGTTGATGCGGATTTTTGACGAATATTTTTATGGACCAAATTTATTCAAAAAACAACACAATGCAATACCCAAATATTACTTTGACAGGCCGCTGATTGATAAAGATAAACTTCTAGTGCGCTATTCGACTATGAAGAAACTATCAAATCTTTTTAATAAAAGAATAGGAATTGTTTCCGGCAGAAGTAAAACAGCAGCAATGCATTCAATGAAATCAATTTTTAAATTTTTTGACGCAAGCGGCTCATTTTTCCTTGAGGATGAAAGACGAGATATGAGTAAACCCAATCCCGCTGCATTAATAAAGTGCGTCAAAAGTTTTGGAGTAAAAAACGCGTTTTATGTTGGGGATTCGGCGGAAGATTTGATTATGGTGCAAAGAGCAAGAAAAGTTTCCAAAATTAAGATTAAATTAATTGGAATATGTGAGCCTAATGCAAGATTAAACAGGATAAAGGATTTGTTTAATAACAGTGGAACCTCCTTAACCATCAAAGATGTGAACGAATTACCAAACATATTAAATAAAGTTACGACCCATTTTTAGATACCAATTGTCAGATACTGATAAACTTAGAACCGCATCGTTGAGCAGAAGCACTACGGAAACAACAATTAAGATATCTGTTAATCTTGATGGCGAAGGTAGGGCAGAGTTTACAAGTGGTTTGAAATTCCTAGATCACCTCATAACTACCTTTTGCAAATACAGCCTTGTTGACATTGAGGCTGAGATGAAATCAAATGATTCCATACTCCACCATTTGATAGAAGACATTGCCATTTGCATAGGGCAGGGACTAGATAAGGCATTAGGAAATAGAGCCAGGATAATGAGATTTGGTTATGCTATTGTGCCCATGGATGATTCACGTAGCAATTCAGCAATTGATTTGGTTAGGAGAGAATTCTCAAAATTTGAGTTAAAGTTGGAAAGAAAAGAAGTGGAAGGAATAGCAAAGGAAGATATTGAACACTTCTTTAGATCTCTCCTGCAAAACCTAGTGGCCTGTACACACATACAGGTAGAATATGGAAAAGATGATCATCATAAACTGGAATCTGCCATGAAAAGTTTTGCCATTGCGTTTAGAAATGCTGCTACTATTGATCAAAGGAGAAAAGGTCTGCCAAGCACTAAGGAAATGATGTAAATGACTAAGCTAGCTATTTTTGATTTTGGCGCAGGGAATCTTTTTAATTTGCATCAATCCCTACTCAGAAACGGTGCTCATGCAGTAGATATTGTAAGAACTCTAAAGGGATTGGAAAATTATAATGGATTAGTTTTACCAGGAGTTGGTAATTTCGATAGCGCAATTTCTTCCATACAAGAGGACGCGGCATCGCTTAATATGGCCGTAGCAAATGCAATGCCGGTACTGGGTATTTGTCTAGGTTTGGAAATGTTATTCGATAGAAGCGAAGAAGGTATTCTTGATGGCCTTAAATTATTAGATGGTGAAGTATTGATGCTTCCAAAAAGGAAAGTTAAGGTTCCTCACATAGGCTGGAATAACTTGAGAATTGTAAATAGAGAAAGTAGTCTTCTGAAAGGGATACCTCAAGATTCTTGGGTGTATTTTGTTCATTCGTATCACATTGAGCCAAAAGATCAAAATCTTATTGCGGCAACGGCTGACTATGGCTCAAAATTACCTGTTGTAATAGAACGCTCCAATCTATTTGGCACGCAATTTCACCCCGAAAAATCGGGAAAAATTGGTGCCCAGATTATGAAGAATTTTATTAATTTTTGTGAAAAAAACTAATGAAGGTACTAGCAGCAATAGACATAATTGAAGGCGATGTAGTTAGGTTAACTAAAGGAGACAAATCAACAAAGAAGGTCTATAGTAGTGATCCCGTCAAAGTGGCAAAAAGATGGGAGGACGATGGTGCGGATATGTTGCATATCGTAGACTTAGACGCCGCATTCGGTAATGAATCCAATAATCTATCAACAATCTCTGAGATATTGCATTCAGTAAACATTCCAATCCAGATCGGGGGTGGTATACGTCATTTAGAAAATTTTGAAAAAATTGTAAGAATGGGCTTTTCAAAACTTGTGATTGGTACCATGGCGCATACAGATTTGGTTCAATTACGTGTGCTCTGTAAAAATTATAGTGACAAGATTGTGATTTCACTCGACGAGATAAATCGTAAGGTCATGATTAATGGCTGGAAGTCGCCTTCTAATTATAGCGTTGAAGAGGCAATAGGTAGATTCAATAAACTTGGAATAAACATTTTTCTCGTAACCAGTATAATCAAGGATGGAACACTTTTAGGGCCAGATGTTGTCACTTTAAATAGCATTAATACTGACCGAAAATCAAGAATAATTGCTAGTGGAGGAATTTCAAGCTTGGTAGATGTACTAAGGGTTAGATCGATTGGATGTGATAGTGTTATTCTCGGTAAGGCATTGTATGAAGACAGATTGGACATTAAAAAGGTGAAAGCAATAGCGTAATGACACTATCAAAAAGAATTATTCCTTGTTTGGATGTTGATAATGGCAGAGTTGTTAAAGGGATCAAATTTCGAGGTGTTAAAGACGCCGGGGATCCTGTAGAATTGGCGAAAAAATATAGCGATCAAGGCGCCGATGAACTCGTATTCTTGGATATTACTGCGTCTAGACAAGACCGTGAAATTATGAAAAGCGTAGTTAAGAATGTTGCCAGTGTTATCGACATACCCTTTACAGTTGGTGGAGGAATTAGGACATTGTCAGATGCAAGAGAGATTCTTTTGAATGGAGCAGACAAGGTTTCAATCAATACTGCCAGTGTCAAAAATCCGCAATTGGTAACGGATCTTATGAAAATTTTTGGAAGACAATGTGTTGTTGTAGCTATAGATGTCAAGAGAAATTTTAAAACTGATGAAAAGCTGACAATGTCCCCTGCCGAAAAAGATTTCTACTTTGAAGTTATGATATACGGAGGCTCTAAGGGTACTGCTATTGATGCTATTCAATGGGCGAAGAAGGTGGAAGAGCTTGGTGCCGGTGAGATACTTTTGACAAGTATAGATGCAGATGGTACTAAAAATGGTTATGATATTGAACTTACTAATACAATCTGTAATAGCGTAAGGATACCTGTTATTGCATCAGGGGGCTGCGGCTCTTCAGAACACATGTTTGAGGTATTTAATAAAACTGATGTTGATGCCGTTCTGGCAGCTTCTATTTTTCATTATGATAATTTAACGCTGGATAAAGTCAAGAGATATTTGGCTGAGAAAGGCATTAAGACCAGATTGTAACGTCCTAAATCTGAATGTTGAATTTATTTCAGTTTTGATTTGAATGATGACCGCAAGAATCTTAGTCGAAATCAGAGTAGCAAGACGGCGAAAATGAATATCCCTGCTATCATTTCTGCGGTTAAAACATAATCCTTGATTCTCTTTATTCTGCTAGCTTTTACTTTCCGGGTTCCTCTTATAGTATGTTGATCTCGGATAGTAACAAGTGCGTACAATCTAGTTAGTGCCATTAAGAAACTTACTCCCAAGTATATAGGTAGTAGTAATAGATCGACTGGATTGCGCCTTAAATGTGGAAAGATCTTAATCATCCTTCCAATAAGCCATAAAATAATAATTGAAATTGCTAATCCCCATTGCCCTTCGATAATGGATATTGAAAGAAAAATTGGACCAAGAAATAGTGTAAAGATCGAAATAAAACGATCTATCATAGAGAACGCAAGATAGGGACATTTCCATACCCATCCATTCCATAAGCTCTCGAAATCAGAATTATGACTATTTCTAGCCCATCTAATTCGTTGCCTGATAAATAGGTCAAATTCTGATGCGGCAGAAGAATATATTATTGCAGAACTTTGATAAAACGTCTTCCACCCATCCTGTTGAACAAGCCTTGTGAAACATTTATCCTCACCTGATTCTTTTTTCCTACCAAGAATAAACTCATTTAGGAAGAGGTTGAGTTTAGGTAGTAGAATTTTCCTACGGTATAATGCAGTTTTTCCACTGACGCAAGACAGAGCTTTTCCTCCTGCCGTCTGTGCTGGCATATCTAGATAGTTTCTAGAGTCCCAGAAAATATCATTCATTTTTTGCCATATTGTTCTCGTTTCAATAGGATGATACCTAGGGGTTACTCCGCCAATTTTTGAATCGACCTGGAATGGTCGCAATGCATTTTTGAGAAAATTTGCATCCCACATTGTATCACTATCAGTTAATGCAACAATTTCACCGTTTGATTGCAAAATACCGTCCACAAGAGCAGGTCTCTTACCGGGTTTCGAGGTTACTATCAATTTAAGATTATCCTTACCTTGTTGAAATTCTTTAAATTCCGCAATACATCCTGAATCAGATTTATCAATAATTACAATTATTTCTGTCGGCTTATTTTTCCACCATGATTCCAGAGCTCGCCTAAAGATTTTGGCGTCCTCATTATATACAGGTACAATTACCGATACTTTAAGGTCGTTTGTTCCGCGTGAATTGAGATCGTTTGATTCAGGCAGTATAGGAGAATAAAATGATGCGAATATTTTCTTGATAGTCCATACTGTCCATCTCCAGATACCGATAACTCCGAGCGGTATAACTAGCCAGTAATTGTATAATGAACTTGGCACGAAATTTCTAACTACATAATTTTGCAAGCCAGTAATTTGATAAACAATATCACTTATCTCAAACCAGATAGGTGACAAGAGCAATGAAATTGCAAGTCCTAGCAGTATCAGGTCAAATAGTATGTTGCCAAAAATCCCGCCATGCTTGTGAACAGTTGGGGCTCTGTTAGAATTCACTGCTCTAACCTTCTCTTTCCAGATTATTTATTAGTAACTTTTATTATCAGCTAGAAGTTATTGAAGTAAGATGATTCCTGTTAATTTTTACTATATTTCTTACTCGAAAATGAAAAGGAATTATATAAATATGATTAATTATAACCCCCCTATAATAAAGAGGGATTTTGAACGAGTAAGATAAGCATTATTGGCTCGGGTGTAGTAGGCAGTGCAACGGGTCAAGGGTTTCACAAGTTAGGTCATGAAGTCATTTTTTACGACATTTCAAAAGAGAGGTTGAGGACTTTAAAAAGCAATGGTTACAATGTAGCAAATGATCTGGGAGAAGCATTATCTCGAACAGATATTTCATTTGTATGTGTTAACACTCCGACTCATAATTCCCAACAAGATCTCTCTCAAATACTTTCTGCACTTTATCAGCTCGCAAATTATCTCAATAATTCCGTAAAGCGCCATTTATTGGTCTTCCGAAGCA
>DATEFQ010000052.1:0-14727 GCA_035280585.1 Nitrososphaeraceae archaeon | reverse complement strand
GTAAAAATATCGGCGTGGCAGTTTCGCAACCAAAAAGAACTTGTGATGATTACTTATGTCCCTTTCATGGTAAGCTCTCTATAAGGGGAAAAATTTTGACAGGCACGACCGTAAGCACAAAAGCACAGAAAATGATAGTTGTGTCCCGTGAGTATACCAGGCTGGTTAAGAAATACAAAAGGCATGAAAGAAGTAGGTCGAAAATACATGCATTTCTTCCTTCATGCATTGATGTAAAAGAAGGTGACGAGGTAAAGATTGCGGAATGTAGACTAATTTCAAAAACCGTGTCCTTTGTGACTTTGGAGGTTATAAAGAGTGGCATCTAAAAGCCGCGCAGTTTCTGCAAAAGGAGTAGAAGAATTTAAACCTTATATCACAAGGGCATTACCAATAACAGCTACCTTAGTCTGTGCTGATAATACAGGCGCCAAAATACTAAGGATTGCTCAAGTCACACGTATCAAGGGAAGGCATTCAAGACTGCCATCTGCGGCAGTAGGAGATCTTGTAAATGTTACTGTGAAAAAGGGTAAAGCAGATCTACGAAAACAAATGTTAGGAGCTGTAATCATCAGACAAAAATATCCGATAAGGCGATTAAATGGAATCCGTTTATCATTTGAAGATAATGCCGCAGTACTCGTTACACCGGAAGGGGAGATAAAGGGAAGTGACATAAAAGGCCCGGTCGCTGCTGAGGCTGCAGAAAAGTGGCCCAGAATTGCAAATTTGGCGTCTATGATAATATGAGGTAATAATGATGCTCTACAAACTTGTTTCTAAACATAAAAGAGAAAAACTTCTGGGAGCTAGCCTGTCAGACAATCTGAGAAAGCAACACAACAGGAGAAGCATGAGAGTCGTTAAGGGTGATACGGTTAGAATATTAAGAGGAGAATATGCCGAGATAGAAGGGAAAGTTGAGAAAGTGAGTACAGTAAGATCAACACTATCGATTGAAGGGGTTCAGAGGGAAAAAATACGTGGTGGTAAAGTCAAAGTGCAGATACATGCTTCAAATGTTCGGATCATATCACTGAATACCGATGATGATTACCGAATGAAAGGGATTCAAAAGAAACAAGTGAAAAACCCAAAATCAGCAAATCAAAAGAAAATGAAAAAAACTACTGATAAAAAAGAAATCTCACAGGAGAGCGAAAAGTAGTCATGGCAAAAAAAGGCGGAGATAAGACACTAAAAAGACAACTTGCCCCACGCTTCTGGCAAGTAAATAGAAAAAGTGCAAGATTTATTCTGAACACTATGCCAGGTCAACATAATAGAAAATATTCCTATCCAATCGGGGTAGTATTACGGGATCTCTTGCATGTTTGCTCAAATATACGAGAAGTAAAAAGATCTCTAAATAAGGGATCAATAACCATAGATGGCAAGATGGTTCACCATCCAAATTTTGCTATCGGCTTGATGGATACTCTAGAAATAAAACCCTCAAACCAATTTTACAGGTTTGTACCTTCAAATGGACTTCCGCTTTTTCCAATAAAGATAAATTTGGCTGAAAAAAACTTAAAGTTGGAGAAAGTCAAGTCTAAAATCGCATTAAAGAAAAACCTATACCAATATTGTCTTCATGATGGAAGAACATTTCAAAGTAAAGAACAGTATAATGTGAATGATACCTGTTTGATTAACTTACCAGAATTTGGTATCAAAAATCACGTGCAATTAAAAGAAGGATGCAGTGTTATTGTTACCCGGGGAGAAAACGCTGGAAATATTGGCAAAGTTAAAGAAATTAAAACAGGATCGTTTTCCCTTCCTAAACGAGTATTAGTCTCTATGGTTGAAAAGACCGTAGAATTACCGGTTGATATTGTGATGGCAATAGGGATTGACTCTTCGCTAATTCAGGTGAGCAAGTAAATGAGTAAAGTTAATGATATGAAACTGATTAGTTTGGAAAAAGTAGTAATAAATATAGGAGTAGGAAAATCTGGCGAGCCGCTAGAGAGAGCTAAAAATGCATTGGAAGAATTAACCTCAAGAAAACCCACTCAATGCGGTGCAAAGGATAACGTGAGAGATTTTGGGATCCACAAAGGTGAACCAATAGGAGCGAAAGTGACCCTTAGAAATACAGAGGCAATGGAGTTTGCAAAGAGAATAATACAAGCGAAGAATAATCAACTAAAAAAATCGTCGTTTGATACCTATGGAAATATTTCGATAGGGATCAGTGAACATATAGACATTCCTGGGGCGAAATACAATCCCGATATTGGAATTTTTGGAATGAATGTCTGCATTTCATTATCAAGACCTGGCTATAGAATAATTAAAAAGAGCAATCCAAGAAAATTGGGAAGGAACCATAGAATTTCAAAGGATGAGGCAATAGAATTTTTCAAAAATCTCGGAGCTGAAATAGTTTAATGCCAAAGCCACGTGAATATGATGTCACAGGAAGAAAACAACGAGTCCACGGAAAAGGTACACGATGGTGCAAGCGATGCGGTTGTTATTCGGGTCTTATTCAAGCATACAACATAATGCTCTGCAGGCAGTGTTTTAGAGAAGTAGCAATAAATTTGGGCTTTCAGAAATATGAATAGAGTAATTGGTGAATAAGATGCCGGCAATAAATATCCTCTCAAACCTTTTTACGACTTTATATAATAATGAAGCTCGAAGAAAAAAGGAATGTATTGTGAGTCCATCCTCCAGATTTTCTAGTGAGGTGCTAAGGGTAATGCAAAAACACCGATACATCGGAGAATTTGAACAGGTTGACGATTCAAGAGCTGGTAAATTCAAGATTCAACTATTGGCAAAAATAAACAAGTGTGGAATAATAACGCCAAAATTTAGTGTACGGAAGAACCAATACCTTAACTGGGAAAGACAATTTTTACCCGCATACAATATGGGTATCCTGATAGTTTCAACCAGCAAAGGCATTATGACTCACCATGAGGCACAGGAGATGGGAATTGGAGGAGTGCTAGTTGGATATGTCTACTAATGAATTTATTTCAACATTAGAAATACCAGAAGGTATCTCTGTGACTGCAAATGATAAGACAGTTGCAGTGAAGGGTAAGCTTGGAACTGTAAAAAAGGATTTCACAAAGCTCCCCGCAATTCTAACGATCGAGAAGAACATTGTAAAGATCCAACCATATGGAAGAAGAAGGAAGGATTTCGCTATTTCTAAAACTGCAAAAAGCATTATTACAAACATGATCAAAGGGGTTCAGAATGGTTACAAGTATAAGATGAAAGTGGTCTTCGCACATTTTCCCATAACAGTTAAAGTGAAAGATGGTAAAGTATATGCCGAGAATTTTTTTGGCGAGAGAAAAGCAAGAATATCAAAGATAGTGGGGGATTCTACAAAAGTGACTATCGAAGGTGATGATATTATTATCTCTGGCCCTGACCTTGAGAATGTATCCCAGACTGCAGCAAATATAGAACTTTCAACAAGAGTTAAAAACAAGGACCAGAGAGTCTTCCTTGATGGCATTTACGTTTATTCGCGAGAATAAGATCTATATTTCGCCTAACAAATTTGACATGATTATTACGCTGAATCTTCTGGAAAGTGATGTTTAACGGTATTAACAGTCATACTAGCCGGGGGTATGGGGAAAAGATTAATTCCTTTAACTTCCGATAGACCAAAACCCATGGTAAAAATTGATAACACCCCCATTATAGAGCTACAAGTCAATTGGTTAAAAAAATTTGGAATGAAGGATGTGATAGTACTTGTAGGACACCTGAAAGAAAAGATAAAGCATCATCTTGCCGACGGTACAAAGTTTGGCGTCAACATTTGCTACATTGAAGAGAACGTTCCCTTAGGGACTGGTGGCGCACTAAAAAATGCAAAAAGTCAAATACTTCAGAATGGAAATACTGATGCTGGTTTTTTTGTAATTAATGGAGACATCTTGACCGATTTGGATCCATCTGACTTATCTGATATATCTGAAAAGGGTTCAATGGCACTAGCCCTAGTTCCTCTAAAAAGTACGTTTGGAATAGTAGAAACAAATGCCGACCTTGTTTCAAGGTTTGTAGAGAAACCGTTCATTAAGGACACATGGATTAATGCTGGGGTGTACTACTTCTCAAATGAAATTTTCCAATACCTTCCCAATAAGGGAAACCTTGAAACTTTTACCTTACCAATGCTGGTAAATAAACAAAAATTGAAAGCAAAAAAGTTCTCAAATAATTATTGGCGATCAATAGATTCTCACAAGGATGTTGAAGAAGCGTCAAATGAAATAAAACAATTATTTAAAAAATGACTGACGATATCCATCACATAGGATATAATCCAAGTAGTCTATTTAAGGCCCGTGATATTTTAAATATCGCCAGACGACTGGATACGATAGATCAAGTAGACTCCATATGGATACCTGAATCTTGGGGTCGTGAGGCTTTCGTTATGATTGGTGCTGTAGCAGTATTAACGAAAAGAATCAAACTAGGAACTTCAATTGTCAGTATGTTCTCAAGAACTCCTGCGACACTCTCAATGGCGGCTTGCACCTTGGATAACATATCATCGAATCGTACAGTAATAGGTATTGGAGCAAGCACTCCCATTCTTGCTGAAAATTGGCACGGAATTAAATTTGAACATCCATTAAAACGTATGGAAGAATACATAAAGTGTTTCAACGTTATCTCTAGTGGAAAAACTATCGATTTTGATGGAAAATTTTTCAAATTAAAAAACATCAAAATAATGCACGGATCCTCGAGGAAAAAAATCCCTGTTTTTCTTGGAGCAGTGAATCCAGGAATGATAAGACTTGCAATAGATCTAGCGGACGGGATAATATTGTATCTTCGTCCTCTCGACGAGCTAAAAAAAACCCTAAAACTCATCAGATCAATAACATCGAAAAAGTCGAAAAGTTTTGAGATTTGTAGCGTCTTCATTACCGCCGTATCAAATAAACATCCAAATTTAGCTCGTGTTAGAGCTGCAAAAACCCTTGCTTTTTATGTTGCAGTGGGAAAATATTACAGTCAATTTTTGGCTTCTCATGGTTTCGAAACTGAAGTAAGAGAAATAACCACAGAATATCAGAAACACGGTGCTATTAACATAAATAAGTTCGTAACGGATGCAATGCTTGATTCGTTAACAATCTATGGTACGGTTGAAGAATGTATCAAATCATTAAAACGTTTTGCATCATGCGGAATATCGCTTCCGATTTTACAAGTAAATCCTGTTAATGATAGTGAGCAATCAATTAAGGATTCTCTTCTTTTGGTAGAAAATGTCTAAAGTAGCAATTATTGATCAATCCACCTCACAATTTACTAAGGATACTTCCCTATCCTTTCAAGACTTGGCATGCAATCCATGCATTAAAATCATGAGAAAGTGCAGAGATAACTCACTGCAGATTGAGGCAGTCATATTATCGACAACTTCTGACATTCAGTATGGTTCAGCAATTATATCAGAATACTTGGGAATAAAGCCAAAAATATCTCAAAGATTAGACAACCTTTGTAGTTCAGGCACAAATGCCATAGTTTCTGCTTATTCATTGATAAAATCTGGCTTATGTAAAACCGCACTGGTTGTTGGTGCTGATATAAAGGAAACCAAAGGTTCCGAATTATTATGGGATACTTCCAGAGGAAGTTTTACTTTGCCTGTTTACTGGGCAGCACTATTTGCAAAAGCTCACATGCATAAATATGGCACAACTGAGGAGCAGATGGCATTGGTTGCCGTAAAGAACAGAGAAAATGCCTGTCACAATCATAACGCCGTATTCAGGAATAAAATATCAGTTAGTGATGTCATGAACTCCAAAAAATATGTAGAGCCAATAAAGATGCTTGATTGTTCATATATCTGCAATGGCGCGTCTGCGCTTTTACTTACTAATGAAGAGGAGGCCAAAAGGTATACAGATCGACCTGTATGGATTGAAGGTATAGGAAGTTCTACAGAAGGTGCTAGTTTTAGTAACGTTAGCTCCGATCTATCCTGCATTCGGTCTACCGCAACGGCATCTAGCATGGCATTTTCTATGACTGATATTGGACCAGAACAGATAGATGTCGTGGAACTTCACGATGCATTCACCATTATGGAAATTCTCGCCTATGAAGATCTGGGTTTTTGTCAAAAAGGAAAAGGAGGTAGGTTTGTTTCAGAAAATAACTTAACAACTAATCCCCGTGGAGGATTGATTGGCGCAGGCCATCCGTTAGGAGCTACGGGAGTGGCCCAAACAGTGGAGATATGTGAGCAACTAAACGGGTTGGCCGAGAAGAGACAGGTCAAAGATTGTAAGATTGGTTTGGTACATAATATGTCTGCAGCAGGTTCTTCGTCGATGGTTCTAATATTATCATAGATATTGTGGATAAAGTAATGCTTTTTAATTTTGACAGGTTAAACCCATCTATAGGATAGGATCATTTAATTAATTAGTCGTCATTTCAATTATACCGTGGTGCTTCAGATATATGAAGGAATTCTTTGATTTTCTGAATATGGGTAAATTTAGAATCCCCATTTGCGACGAATGTGGGACTAAAATATGGCCGCCCACAAAGTTTTGTAATTATTGCTATTCAAAAAAAATCAGAATGTCCAAAATAGATACAAACGGTCTAATAATTGAAAACACGCAATCATATATGGGCAAGAGGAACAATCTGGGACTGGTGGAAATGTCAGGCATAAGACTTATTGGCATTTTGGATGACCGAGCAATCAAATCTAGAGCTTCAGTCAAATTATCCAAGTGCGGAGTTAATACAGATAACTCACCTTTTTTTGAATTCTCGTCCACATAAACTGCGTACTGAAGGATTTAATTAATGAGTTATTCTTCATAGATACAGATGTCATATGACAGATTTGTGGATAATAGACTACTAACTAGCAGAGACGTGTTAAATAGAAAAGAAATTAAGATGAAACTTCTTGATTACGACGAATCTGCTAGGGATTTTTCTCAAAGATTTGGTAGCAGGATTCTAGTGACTAAGGTTTTATTGACAATAAGACAAATCGACACGGAGGAAATCGAAGAAAAAGAGTTAGACGTCGAGGAACTAGAGAAAAGAATCAGAAAAGAGAGAGTATGGTCTTCATCAAATAGATGGGTTTCAAAAAGTGAATTAAAAAACGGGTATATTGTGGCTTCCAGGCATGTTGATCTATTGGCAGATGCAATAGCCTTAGACATCATACAATTTTAGAATAAATATTATGAACTTCTATAACTTACATAAATGATAACCATAAATAAATAAAACACAATGTTGCACAATTCGAGTTCTGAAATATTTGTGAGCTGCGCTATTCTACACTGGTTGAGCCTATTTGACCCTCTAAAAATATTCAACATGCATATAATACAAAGAGCTATAAAGCGCCGCTGATCAGACTTGAACTGATGGCCCACTGGTTAACAGCCAGTTAAGCTCCAAAGCAGTCAAACTTTGAATTTGCTCTACCATGCTGAGCTACAGCGGCGCATGTTTAACACAAATTATTGCTTAAATTAAATGTTATGCCAAAAATAGAACTTGAATAAAGTATTTCTAAATTCGAATTTTGCAATATTTAAGGAAACGATTTTAAATTATCTTTTCCTCGTAAAGAATATCTTTACAACACCAAGAGCCATTAACAATATCCCTAACCCAATCGTGCCATATACTGTGGAACTGCCTGTTGAGCCCTCCTTCGTAATCAGGCCTATCATCCCCGCAATAATTATTCCACCATTAACAAGAAGAAGTAGGACTACCACGGTAGATTTTTCTCTTAGCGAAATTGCAAAAGCGGCTATTGATAGAATTACAGCACCACCGCCTAATACTCCTCCTCTAATCGCCGCGGACAAATGGAGAGTACTACTTTTTTCATCATGAGATGCGCCTTGGGATACTATTACATCCACGCCATAAATGATTAATAATGCAAGAGAGATAAGCAGTAAGATGATAGATATTTTTGTTTTCATTAGAAAAATGATGAAAGTAGATTATTAATAAACTTATTTTGATGTGATCGCCACACAATGTGATGTGAAATATTTAGGCTAACAAGCGAACCTTGTAACCACTCTAAGCTTACAATCGATTTAAAAGTGGGTCTATTAATCAAGACAGGCTAATCTACAAATAATACTATATTATTGCTATTTCTATTGAGTAGTAATAATCTCGATAAAAAATACGTCTGGCATCCATATACCCAAATGAAACTCTGGAATAAATTGGACAATATAGTAATAGAATCTGGTAGCCGGTTTAATCTTGTTGATTCTAAGGAACGAAAGTACATTGATGGCGTTAGTAACATGTGGTGTAATGTATGGGGACATGATCGAGTAGAAATCATTGATGCGATGAAAAAACAGCTTGATACCCTCCCACATTCATCATTATTCGGTCTTATGAATAAACCCTCCATTAAATTGGCAAAGCGTCTTACATCGATGGCTAAAGGAATGAACAAGGTATTTTATACTGACAATGGTTCCACGGCTATTGAAGCTGCATTAAAAATTGCGACTCAGTACTGGGTTAACAAAGGAAGATTACAGAAAAAAAAACTGATTTGTTTGCGAAATGGTTATCATGGTGATACAGTAGGTTGCATGTCCGTAGGTTACGTTGATGGTTACTTTTCTCCATATAAACCACTTCTTCTAAAAACAATAAAAGTGGAATCTCCTACGATAAGACACGAAAGGTTTGGACGACAAGACTATGAACAATATATTCATAAAATTGAGAACATTTTAAAACGATTCTCGTCAAGAATATCAGGCTTTATTATGGAAAGTGGAGCTCAGATTGCAGGTGGAGTAAACATTTATCCTAAGAATTTTCAAAGGGAGATTGGCGAACTATGCAAAAAATATGATATTCTTTTGATACTTGATGAGATTGCTACAGGTTTTGGCAGACTTGGCAACATGATTGAGTACAAGTCACAAGGCTCCGAACCGGACATAGTATGTTTTGCAAAGGCCCTTACTGGGGGATATTTTCCATTAGCAGTAACTCTAACAACAAATGATATTTTCAATGAATTTCTTGGAGATTATTGGGCTAAAAAGCAATTATTTCACGGTCATACTTTCACTGGTCATCCGGTTGGATGCACAGCTGCATTAGCAAATTTGGATCTTTATGAAAAACTAAATCTTATTAAAAAAATAAGAGACAATTCCACTCTACTCAAACGTCTTGTGAAAAAATTTTCTGATATAGATATCTGTTATGATATCAGACAGAAAGGAATGCTCTGTGGGATTGAATTAAGAAAAGGTAATAACCCAATTAAGATGATTGATAAAGTCCCGATTGGACAGTATATTGCTAGAGAATCTTTAAAAAAAGGAGTATACCTTAGGACTCTTGGGCACATAATTACAATAATACCCCCTCTGGCCATAGATCAAGAAGATTTGACAAGAATAGTTGATGCCGAGTACGAAATTGTATATAAAATACAACATATGAAGTGATAGTATCTGTTTGCTTTAGTTGTCTGTCTAAATAGTACGGATTTGGTTATAAAGAGTAGCTTTAGATATACCGAGGTTTTTGGCAATCACTTTCCTTGGTATGTTTTGAGATAACATTTTGATTAGTGTGTTTTTATCTAGATCTTTTCTTGGACGACCAATACTTTTACCAGAAATTTTGGCCCTAACCATTCCATCCTTGGTTCTTTGAATAAGCATCTCTCTTTCTCTTTCTGCTACCCAAGTCAATATTCCTAACATCAATTTCCTAACACTAGCATCAGTAGTCTGGAGGAATACCTCTTTTGGTGAGCATGATATCAGGGGCGAATATTCTTCAATGGATTTAATTGCGTCTAGTGTTTCCCAAAATGTTCTCCCTACTCTTGATAATTCATAGACAATAACAGAGTCAATTTGGTCGTTTCTAACTAAATCTAGCATTTCTTTAAACGCCGGTCTATTAATTGCAGGTACCTTACCGCTTGTTGCTGAATCTTCAAAAAAATCAAGAATTTCATAATCATTATCTTTTGCCCACTTCGCGATAGCTAACGTCTGGTTCAAAACCGTTTGCTCGCCAGTACTAACACGTACATATCCAAAGGAGTACTTCATTACTTATCCTATCATGAAATGTTGATAATCATTTAGGTCAAAAAAAAATACTTAAAGTCGAAAAAGGGTATTACATTTATCGTACTGAATACGAGTAAAAAAATGATACTTCTTTTCGACGGTATAAAAATGGGTCCTTTTTTGCACATTTTTATTAGTGATGTCGAATGACGATATTCGCATTTGTTCCCATCATAAGAAGGTGTTAATCATCTAACAGGATTTTCTGGTTTTTTTAACATTTTAATAGCATTAGACGTTAAAAAACGTAAAATTATTCGCATTTTATCGATAATAAATTAGTATCAAGGCTGCTAGACTTGAGTTTTTCTATAATAGTCCCTTACTCTACAATATCCTATTTTATTACATAAGTATGGAGCTCGTGACCTGCCATAAGGATTTTAGGGATTATAACAAAGATAGATTAGTTTAGCTTACAAAATTAATACTTGTGATTACTTAAACATTAATTATGGGTTCTAAAGTAGGACTACTGATGCAAGATTTCGATTTCATTGATTCTTGTATGAAGAAGGTGATTGATGGAAATAGTATTTCCTTCGATGACGCTGAAAGATTAATTTCTACTAACGATCTGATAAAGCTGGCTGACTCTGCTAACATTATTGCCAAAAATTTTAATGATGAAAATATTGATGTTGAATCGCTGATAAATGCAAAATCAGGAAATTGTCCGGAAGATTGTTCCTTTTGCGCTCAATCAACATTTTATGAAACGGGCATAACAAAATTCCCACTTTTAGCTGATGATATTATATTAGAGAAAGCAAAACAAGCTGAATCTAATGGTGCTTCGAGTTTTTGCCTTGTTTGTGCATACAGAGAACCATCACATAGTGATTTCCAAAAAATTTGCAAAATTATTGAAAAATTAAGAAAAGCAGTGAAACTACAAATCAATGTTTCACTTGGATTCATGACTCCAGAGCGTGCGCAAAAACTTAAATCGTTAGGCGTTAAACGGTATAATCATAATCTAGAAGCCTCTGAAAGTTTTTTTTCGACGATATGTAAGACTCATGATTTCTCCGACAGAATCAAAACTGCGAAAATTGTAAAGCAGGCGGGTCTTGAGCTTTGTTGTGGTGGAATCATCGGAATGGGCGAAACCAGAAGACAACGCATTGAATTAGCATTTTCCATTTCATCTCTTAAACCAGATGAAGTTCCAATTAACATTTTGATACCGAGGAAAGGTACGCCTAAGGAACTAGATAATTGCTCAATTCATCAAATTGATATAATTCGAACTATCGCGGTTTGGAGATTTATTATGCCAAAAACCATATTGAAAATAGCTGGTGGAAGAGAAGTTTACTTTAATGACAGCGGTAGGTTAGCACTGCAGGCTGGAGCAAATGGGATTATAACAGGAGGGTATCTTACTACAAATGGAAACGAACCAAATAAAGATTTCCAAATGATACACAAAATTGGCCGCGATAAATGAGTTCCTCAAAGTTGACATTGATAAACTGAAAAAAGGAAATCTTTATAGAAGATTAAGAATCGTTGAAAATGATAATGGATCACTAAAAGTCGCAAATAAGAAAATAATCAATTTTAATTCTAATGATTATCTTGGTTTATCTTCGAATCGACAAATAATAAAACATACATTAAGAGATTTTGACGAAATATCTCAATGTAGTTCAAGACTGGTTGGAGGAAACAATAAAAGTATTGAAAAATTAGAAGAGGTTTTGTCAAAACATAGAAAAACTCAATCCTCACTTGTATATACAACCGGATATTCAGCTGTTCTGGGAGTCATAAGTACATTGGCCGACAGCAATACAACAATTTTCAGTGACGAGCTAAATCACGCTAGTATTATTGATGGTTGTCGTCTAAGTAATGCCAAGGTCAAAATATTTCGTCACAATGATACAAAACATCTTTTAAATCAATTAAGAGGTATCACCGGCAAGAAAATTTTGGTTACTGAAGGCATATTTAGCATAGAAGGAGACATGTCAAATTTGAATTCGATCTGCAATTTAGCGAAGGAGTTTGATCTATTTACAATAATAGACGATGCTCATGGGGACTTTATTTTTGGAAAAAATGGCTCTGGAACTCCATCTGAGCTAAAAGTCAACAAATTGATTGATGTACATGTTAGTAGTCTTAGTAAGGCTCTAGGATGTTTCGGAGGATATGTTGCTTGTAATGATCTAGTTAGGGATTATCTAATAAATAGATCTCGACAATTCATATTTACCTCAGCTCTTCCAACCCATTTATGTAATTCTGCACTAAAGGCCATTTTCATTGCAAAAGAAGGTACTTTGCAACGAAAATTGTTCAAAAATGTGAAATTCTTACATAACGGTTTAAAGAAGATTGGATATGATATAGGAAAATCGGTAAGCCAAATAGTGTCCATCCACATTAATTCTGAAAACTTTGCTGTGAAGTTTGGCAATAAATTGCTGCAGAAAGGCATATTTGTCTACCCGATGAGATTTCCGACAGTTAGGAAGGGTCATGCTGTATTGAGGTTATCATTAACTGCAGCACATACCAAAGAACAGTTGGATTATACATTGGAAGAGCTCAAAAATATTGGCAAGGAATTTAAAGTAATTTAATCATAATCGTTCTGTCATCTGTACGTTAGATCGACTGCGTCGTTTAATTTAAGTTGGATAATAAATTTCAACCTGAAACCGCTACCCTTGTATCATTAGAGATGTTGACTTAATAATTATTACTATTTTAGTTAACTTCTCGATATTGCATAATTCGAATTATGCAATATATATCTATTCTTCGCGACTAATATTTCATAATTCGAGTTTAGCAATATTTATTTAATAAAACGTATGAATGTTTTTATGGTAGAAAAAGAGTTAAAGATCAAATTGGCTGTTACAGAACGCCAATATAGAGAGATAAAATATTATTTTTCTCTTTTACATCCTGAATCAATAGTTGCAGGACTCAAATTTGCTTACAATCGGCAAAAAGCCAAGGATGGTGGTTATTTGATTCTTGGAAGGAAGAGTTTTGTAAAAAAAGAAACGAGTATGTTAACTAGGGAACAAGCCAGATGGCGTCTTGCAAACTGGAAGTCCATGATAAGGACATATAGAAACAAAGGATATAGTTATCCTACAATAAGCAGAATCAAAAAAGTTATTAAAATCATTGCTAAATCAAGCAATAAAAAATAGGAGATTAGTAAGTAGATGCCTCTGTACTTTTTTCATCTACGTTAATTGAAGATAGATCCGGAAATTTCTCTTTCATACTTTGTTCCACTAGAATAGTAGCTTCTTCTATAATGCTTGTTGATTCCTCACTTAGTGCCCTTCCGTTATCCACTTCGTGTTTAGGTATTTGTGCAGAATCTGACAATATTCCGCCCATCAGATCCGATATTTGAGAAAGTGATTGGTCTGCTTCAGGAACCATGGAGGATAATCCACCTTGAATGTTCTTTATTACAGACATCGCTGGCGTTAGTGTAACGACAACATCTCCTAACTCAGTGATTGTGTTTAGCCTTAATTGAATTTGCTCTAATGCTAACTTAGCAGAATCTACCATTTTGCTCATTTTGCGAATTTGCGAGAGCTCATTTGAAAGTAATTTAGCATATTGCAGATCATGGGTTTGTATGGAATGCACTATTCTTTTAAAAATAAGTTGATCCTTTTCCACTATTTTAGCCGAAATAGCCTCTAGTTTTGAAATTTGAAGTTCTAATTTCTTTTGAGCTTCCTCAATTCGTGGTTTTAGTGGAGGTTGAGATTTGATACTTTCCAAAATTTTTACTGCCATATTCTCTGGTTGTGTTTTATTCCACTTATCTTTAAAGGACATTATACATCTCTAAATCCTATCTCTTTTTTTGCTTATAATATCAAATGTTACTTAGATCGCTGCGTCAGAGGTTACAAGGTAGTAAGTGGGTTTGATGATTAGTTCACTTCTTGGTTTTATCAAACATATGTAATAGTTGTTTTACAGCACCATCCATATCCTCTTCACGCACTTCCGGAGACAGGCTATGTTTTAGAAGATTATTTATGGTATTAGAAATCTCGGAGCTAATTTCATCAAAGCTATCAACATCGTTAAATCCTTGTTGATAAAGTCTATTTAGCTTCATAACATACATCCTGGTTTGATCATTTACGGTAACCTTATACACATTATTATTGACTTTAATTTCTTCATTGGCCATAATTGTTATCATTGAAAATGACCAAAATCCTCTAAGAAAAACGTTTTGGTGCTCCATTCTGAATTTTTAGTATATAGTAGCGAGTAAGTCACGACTTGGATAATTCGTATCAATTATCGTCTGAAAAAATTAAAGTCACACCGATAAAACTCAATCAGATAGAATTAACTTGAGCTTTGTGACCATCTTCACGCCATCAGGTGTTAGTGTATAATATCTGACAGCCATCGGCCGGGTCTTGGTAGAGGTCATTAAGCCGTATTCACTCGTTATTAGGCCCATCCGTTCTAATTTAGATAAATGAAATGAAATAATTTTCCTGTTGTGTTTTAATAACTCTTCAAGCTTGCTTGCGTACGACTTCTCAGACTCAAG
>DATEFQ010000051.1:0-4338 GCA_035280585.1 Nitrososphaeraceae archaeon | reverse complement strand
TTGAATTGTTTTTGAATCTTTTTTGAATAAATACATCAATCCAGAAATGGCTGTGTTTGGAAAAGTTATTGCTTTATCAATTGCAATCTTCCCAACAACGATCGTGATCTCTTATGGTTCATTAAATGTTGGGGTACTCGAGCATGTCACAGAGTCAAATAGTAAATCTTCACAAAAGTTCTTTTGACTATTTTTCTTATTCTATTCTGTAACTATTCAAACCAAACATTGACAGGAAGTGATAATTTTCATGGGATAATTTTCATGGGAGGATTTGGTTTGTATGAAGTTGTGGAGCTCCTCGCCTTATTACATTTCTCCAACCATCCAGTAATCAAATCTCTAGATGAGAGTCCATTTCTGCTTGGTCTTATTTAGCATATGGGATCATGTCCTTTCGTAGATATCAAATCGATAATAATTTAGTTTCAATTTTAGTTAGCAATTAAAACTCCTCCAATACAATTTTATTAATACCATAACTTGATATGAGCCCGAATACGTGATGGGCCCAAGGGGAGTTGAACCCCCGGCCGACCGGTTATGAGCCGGTCGCTCTAACCAGGCTGAGCTATGGGCCCAACAGACTTTTTCGCAATGAAAATATGTATAAAGGTTTTGAAAAAGAAAAAGTTCATGTCTCTAAGATTGAGATAGGCTAGTTTCGTTCCTAGGCCAGAATAGTCTAGTTAAAAGGTCTTACGTACTTTTCATAGACAGCATCTAACAACAAGTTTTGGGCATCAAGAGAATTCTGAGCTGCCCTGAAACTTAAATCATGTTTACGGTGCGGAATGCTTTTTATCATATTTCTCCATATTTCTGCATGTCTGACATCGGCTTCTTCATGTATTTCAAAGTAGTTTGTTGAGGCCGCATCAGAAATATTGTAGAATTTGTGCAAACCTTCAATTTTTGATCTGCTTATATTAGGCAAATCCATTTCATATGCATACATCGCACAAACACTTGCGTCTATCGAGTCGTTAGTTAATTCCACAAGAGAGGAAACTGCAGTCTTTGTATTTTCATCACAAACATAATTTAACAGCTCTTGTTTGTGTACTCCCAAAGATGTAGCAAATCTTATCCACGGCTCAATATGACTTAATTCTTCTTTGTAACTCTCTTCAACAATGCTCTTCAATTTGTGGTCTAGTAGTTTTAACTTGATATTATCAACCATCTCTGGAACTAATTTCACTAGCTGGAAATACTCCAATGAATAACCCCGTAATTGATTTAAATTTAATTCTCCATTTGACCACATCTTGTAAAATGGATGTTTTAAAAGACTCCTATTCTCGACTTCGTTATCTATTCTAACAATAAGTTCATTCATCAAGATCAATCATCATTAACCAATAATAAAACCTTCTGTGATAATCTTTGATTCGTAGAAAATATTCATCTTTGGTTAAGAGAAAGGCTTGCACTTGATGGATAATATTTAGAAACCTAAAACATAAACGTCATATTTTCTTTTGCCGTAAACTATTATACTGTGAATTATACATCATCCTAGTGGCTCCGGTGGTGTAGTAATCGTCGCCGAAAATAGCGATTGCATAGTCCGGTCAAGCATTGTGGCCTTTCGAGTCGCAGATCCCGGGTTCAAATCCCGGCCGGAGCATTCTTGAATAATGCCGCGTCGTTTGTTTGCTCGAGAATAATCAAATCTCAATAATGTAATTCTTAGTTCGACATATGAAGATACTATAGTGCACTGGATTTAATTTTTGTAAAAGAATTAAATATCAATAAATGGACACTAGTCTAGGCTAGATTCCATTCTTGAACAGAAGAAATATTGAAGCAAATCCGCTCTTGGACCAATTTAGTTCTTATTTATCAAAAATTGATGAATATCTTGCAAGGGAATTAGAGCTATACTCCTGGTCTGAATTTTATACTCCACTAAGATATGCATCAGAAGGTGGAAAAAGAATAAGACCTCTAATACTCGTTTTATCAGCCGAGACAATATCGTCCAACAAGACGCTTACGACGGAGGCCACAGAGGACATGTTTTTGGCTTCCTGCGCAATAGAACTACTGCACACAGAATCTGTTATTCATGATGACATTATAGACAAAGAAGATTACAGGAGGGGCAAACCATCATTTCACGTAAAATATGGATATAACAGTAGCATTCTTACTGCTGATTTCGTCCTTGGAATAATACTTAATATTATTACGAAACTTAACAATGCAAAAATTTCTGCAGAGTTATCGAAGGCAGCAACAAAGATGAGTGAGGGCGAGATGATGGAAATCAAACTAACTAAAGATCTAATCCTAAAAGATGATGATTACATTAAGGTAGTTGAAAATAAGACAGCCTCGTTATTCGAAGCTGCTTCGAAAATTGGCTCATTATTGGGAGAAGGAACGGAAGAAGAGATTTCTGCCATGGGAAATTTTGGGCATTTGTTAGGAATAGCATATCAGATACACGATGACATAATGGACTGGAACAATGAAGATAGGCTATTTAATATTCTCGTAAGAAACAACAAGGAATCTGTCGAATTTATAGAACGGATGGAAAATTTATACATGTCTTATTCATCAAAGGCAAAAAATGAATTAAAGAAGGTCAGTGATTCCGTTTCAAAGAAACATTTGGAACATTTGACAGATTTGAAGTTTTTGCAATTTTAATTTCCAAAGATATTATTTCCCTAAATCTTAGCCAATTCCTGGATCCTCAAAAGACGAAACGATTGAATGAATTGTAACGCAAAGCTATCGGCTCCTTTTTCTGATCCTCTATGTTCCAGCCCTCTGTTTCTCAAATGATGGTAAAACTCATGCAATATAACAAAGGGATTATAAAAGATTTCAGAGTTTATAGCATAAATCCGTCTCTTTTTTCCAACGTATACTGCAAGTACAGTTTTTCTTTTTCCTTTTATAGTACCGACTACGATTTCTGGTGGCTGAATTTTGTAATAGCTGGAAAGTAAGTGGATTGATTCCTCTGTTCTCTTATTTAAGATCAATTTTACTATTAACGCCTGCGTCTTGGTATCAGGAAATTCCATTTATCTCTGCTCATCCCAGCCTACTAAATTTTAAAATCAGATAGCGGCAACAAATAGATTTTTCCTTCTCGTATTGCAGATGTTGCACATTTCATTTAGTTTTTGTCTTCTTTTTCTTCTGGTACTTCTTCCGAATCATCCTCAACCTCTTCAAAATCTTCCTCTAGATCTTCTTCAAATTCGTCCTCTATCTCCTCATCATTATCTGAAATATTATCTTCATCTTCAGGTTTTAGGTTTGTATTCTCTAGCAAATATTTCAAATCATATTAGTCTTTAAAGGGTATTTAACAATTATTTAAAATATTTTATGGCAATGTAATTCATTAGATAAAAGGACTTTCTGAGTGGAATTGAGAAAGACTCTTTTTGCTAAAGGGCTAAACAAAAAATTCTAGAATAGTCCTACTACACAGCAGCAAGTTTATAACATTTATACTGCAAAGTAAAAATTGTATTGATCAATACGATAGGTGGAGTAGTCATAATGGTTTCGGATCAAGCACAGGCACTAAAATTTTATACGGAAAAGATCGGTCTGGATATTAGATTGAACGTTCCCTTCTATGGCGGAAAATGGATAGAAGTTGCACCCAAAGATTCTGAATCGACTTTGAGTATTATGGAACCAAATTCACAGATGATGACCCAAGACGAATTAGAAGTAGCACGCAAAAACATAGGAAGAAACACTGGCGTATGGTTTTTCACTTCAGATATTGAATCAACATACGAAGAGCTCAAGTCTAAGGGAATCGACATTACAAAGCCAGAAAAGCAGGAATGGGGCGGCGTAATGTCTACTATAAAGGATTTGGATGGAAATATATTCACGCTCTTATCATCTCCTGAAGGTTAATTTAAAATTCATAATTCTTAATGTGCCCTAACGCTTGCACTCAATCCTTTTTGAGGATCAGAAAATTTAATGTTCGCCTAATAATAATCACTTCAAGAGATGGATTGAATCGCAATTACAGTAATATTATCATATCCACCATTTTTATTTGCTTGATCAACCAAATTATCACAGATGCTTTGTGGACCCACAGAAATATTTTGCGTTAGTGTTGAGAGCATTTCCTTTTCATCTAACATATTGGTAAGGCCGTCTGAACAAAGTAAAATGCAATCCCCTGCTCCAATATGGCAAGACTGGACCTCAGGTAGTATTAAGGGAGTTGCTCCCAGGTATCTTGTAACAATGTTTTTTAGATTGTGTGTTCTTACCTCGTTTTCATTAATCATACCTTGTTTTACCATTTCCATTACTAAAGAGTCATCGGTA
>DATEFQ010000050.1:0-5483 GCA_035280585.1 Nitrososphaeraceae archaeon | reverse complement strand
TGGAGTTAATATCGAGGTTCTAATCTTATCTTCAATCGTAGTTATCGTTGCAGTTATTAGTAAATTAGTAGGATGTGGATTGCCATCTCTGTTGTTTTTGAGGAGTAAATCAAAGGCTATGATAGTAGGTATTGGAATGATATCGAGAGGAGAAGTTGGCCTAATAGTGGCAGGAATCGGGATAACATCTGGGGTGTTGTCTTCAAACATTTACACCGCGATAATTATTATGGTTGCTATAACTACTCTAGTTACTCCAATGTGGTTAAAAAAAGCATATAGTAAAGAGAATCAACTTGTCGACGCAAATAAAGATATCTAAAGGCTATGTAATGTTATGTTGGTCACTTTCTCTATGTTGATAGCTTCATAACACTTATACTAATGGACCTGAGGCGTTTCTAAATATGATAACGCCGTTTCTGTTTCTGAATATTGTAAAACTAAATTAGATTACTAATAACTCTTAATTTTTCATTTTTAAAGTGAAAGGTGGATATTTAAATAAATCAAATTGGAGAAGACAATTGTGAAGTATGATAACCTGTTGACGTAAGTTTTAAGTTTATGACCTGCAGCAGAAATCCGAATGATGTATTTGATTTCTTTTTGAATGTGAAGAATTGGGAAAGTGGTGGAATTATCTCCTCTGTGGTCAAAGATGAAAAAGGCCTGTGGATATGTGACACTCCTGTTGGTAAGGCTAAGATTAAATGTATACGTGACAAAGGCTATTGAATAATTGACCACACCTTCGCCGTAGGTGACGTAATATAGAATGTGTACGTAAGAGTAATACCAAACAACAAAGGATCTACTATTGTGTGGAACTTTCTCAAGCCAGATGGGTTGCTAGCTGAACAATTTCACGAGCAACTAAAAAGTTTTGACTTTGAAATTGATGGCTGGAGAAGAAAATTGGAAGATGATTCATGATTGCCATACTCTTATGCGTAGACTAAATAGAAATACAAAGTAGATATTCGACACTCAAAAGTTACTGTCCCGTACTGGCAGATATAAATCGCCGTTAGAGTAACTGTCAGTCAGCTTTTGTCTTTATATTTTTCAGGATATGCATAACAGTAAACTACTTCGTAATCTACCAATGAGCCACCCAGACTATGAAAATGATCAATGCAATCCTTAGTTTCTGTGTCTTCCAGTTTATAGAAATCCCATTTTTTGTAATCTTTGATATTATTCATTTGACATTTTTCAGCATCTATTTTTATAGATATTTCCTCCAAAGTATCTGATTTCTTGCAATTTTTTTCCGATGGTTGATTATCAGCATGATTATCACCTGGTAATTTGGCTCTAAATGGATTTTGCGCATGTACGCCAGATGTTAGTGACAGGACTAAAACAGCTAGCATTAGAACGCTAATATATGTAAGAATTTTTGGATTAATGTCTAGACAAGTCTTCTTGTTCATCTTGTTCTAGGTAAATTTGACAGTATAAATTAATTTCCTTTTGACTATGTTCACTCGGTAATTTTTGGTGTATTAAATTCAGCATAATGATATACTAAAATCAAAAGTTTATAAAATTTATAATATTCAGCAAAAATGGTGTAAATTGCATAAGTTAATGTACTGAATAGTCGTAGTCAAATCAATCTTTTGGGAACAATATTTTGTTTTTAACATATTTCGTAACTTGTATTCACTTGCTATCCTAGTATGTATATGAAATGCGAATAAATTTCTAATCTATGCCTTTGTATCTCAATTCTTCATCTTTGTATTCTGAAGCTTTATGCTCCTTCAGTGAGTCCACGGTATCAAATACTTGTTCACATACATCGCATATCAAAGTCCCGCTATCTTTATCCACCTTACTTTCATTCTGACTTTTGTTCAGAACCATGAAAAGCATATTCACAATAAGAATTATAAGGATTTACAAATATGATATGACGTAATTAAGACTAATTTTTTATGTATTAACGTTCGAGATCACAGGTTTTGAAGATTATCTAATGCCTTTTCCATTTGTAGTTCGATAGTTTTATATTTTATAGCTAACTAGAAATGGAGAAAATGACAAATCAAATATTTGTTAATCTGCCGGTGGAGAATCTTAGCATTACAGTCGAGTTCTTTAAAAAGCTAGGTTTTTCATTCAACCCACAGTTTACTGATGATAATGCTACATGTATGATCATAAGTGACAATATTTTCGTAATGCTACTGGTCAAAAAATTCTTTAAAACTTTTACAAAAAAGGAAATCTGTGATACTAGAAAAGATACTGAAACTATAATAGCATTGTCCGCCGAAAGTAGGCAAAAAGTAGATGAGATGATCCGCAACGTTATCGAAGCTGGCGGCAACGAGCCCAGGGAAGCACAAGATCATGGTTGGATGTACGGACGTAGTTTTGAGGACATTAATGGTCATCTTTGGGAAATAATATACATTGACGAGGAAGCTTTAAAAAAACAGCATAAGGCAAATAGCTAATATTAAATAAAAGAAAAAAATTTTAACTCAAAAATAGAATGTTACTAATATGTAGTAAGTAAGTATCAAAGTAGTTCCTAAAGCATCTTTATTAAACGTATCCATAAATTGATAAATACAATTATTGTAGCTACAATGCCGTTTGCCATTGAATCTAAAGACAGAGTTGGTTAATTGTGTTAAGGACCTTTACAAACTAGGTTTAAACACATCGATTTCTGGCAATCATAGTGTAAGGTTTGAAAAAATATGGATGTGGATTACTCCAAGTGGAATACCACGATACAAAATGAAAACCACGGATCTAATCAGAATTAATATGAAAACAAATGCGATAATTGGCAAACAAAAACCTAGCAGAGAATGGGTCATGCATAAAAAAATTTATGATAATAGCGGTGCAAATGCCATAGTTCATTGTCATAGTCCATTTACACTTGGAGTCTCGATATCATCTAAATTTAAGAAAGTATTAGAAGAAGCAGATATAATCGTAGGCGAGCCTGTTGTAATAGATAATGTACCATCCGGTTCCGCTGATTTAGCTTCAAGCGTTTCAAAATGTTTTAGAGATAGTAGAGTAAAGGCAGTGATAATAAAAAATCATGGGGTTGTAGTCGTTGGTGAAAATCTTGATAAGGCGAGATCAGTAGTTGAGTCACTTGAAGAATGGTCTAAAGTGCTGATGGTATCTAAAATATTCAATTTAAAATAAAGATGACATGGTTGAAGCTGTCAATATCTTAATAATCCACTATTCTATGTTCTTAAAAGGGAATCGTCGATTTAATTGATAATTTGGACAATAATTTTAGGGGAACGGTAGTAAGTCATGTTTGGTTCTTGAATCTTTATGATCTGATGATTTGCTATCATCAGATGCTTTCTTGTTGTCATCATGGTTATTACTTGATGATCCATCACTTGATTTATCGTTAGTACTGCTTGATGATCCATCGCTGGTTTGAGACTGACTATTATCGCTGCCAGTATTGATATTGTTATCCGATCCTTTTGGTGCAAATGGATCTGAGTTTTGTGTTTGTGATGCAGAATTATCATTATTATTTTGGTCGTTTGGGCCGGCAGATTGAGCATTCACAAGTGGAATTCCATGAGTACTGAAGAATAACAATAAAGTACTTAGCCCAATAAGCAAGGTAGTCGTGTTCCTCATAAATCCACCTGAATACATTTGATCATTGCACTATATTAAATTAATGCAGTTCACTATCATCTAATAGAAAATAAGTCTGTCTTTTTTCTACTGAAAAATGTACTAGATAATAAATTGTGTTCAATGTGTTCCAATTCCTAAAATATTGTTAACATAATTAGTAACTAGCTACAAGATTTATGATGATCTAGATAGAACTCCTTAGTTTGTATTATGTCCAAAACGGTAATTTTAAACAATCCAGGGAAATCGAGGCATAATTCTACGGACCTTGATCAATTTTCGATACAAAAAGCAAGATATCTATCGCACTAGTTAAAACTTGCTCAAGTAAAGCATTCACTAGGTATAGTTGATATGCTTAGTCACGTTTTGCTGAGGATTGGGAAAAGACATTGAAAGGAATTTTGAATATATTTGTTCATACTGAAAAGCCTGTGATAAAAGATCCGTCGATACGTCATCTTCTGTTTTGTTACCTGATACAAGATAGTCTCTAAAATGTCTATAACTTTCAGTTTCAGAACTTAAAGAATTTACTAAAGCTTCATAGACATACTTGTATTCATTAGGATAAGTCATATTTTTCGCATTACTTATGAGATTATCGAATTTTGGCAAAAAAGAATCTGTAACTGAGATTAAGGTATAATTATCATATTGACCTGAAGTCCACTTCCGAATTTCGTCCTGGTATGATTTGGTCAATTGCTGTGACTCATTTACGATGTGACTTAGGGCTGAGCGAAAGTATTCTAGGTCCGACTGAGAAGTTGCTATTGCAATTATTTTTGAGTTTTTATAACTTTCCCCACTAGTAGAACTGCAGCAATATGTATATGGGAAAATCAAAGTAAGAAGCAAAGCCGCTAAAATACGAGTTCCGTGGGATTTTGTTGTAGACATTCTTTGTAAGTTCCCGTTGTTTCTAAACAAGAGATTGTCCACTTATAAATGTAAATTAATATGTCTATGAATTAATTATAGTTACCAATCCTAATAATTATCTATGTTAATTGGTCATGACTAGCAAATACACACGCGAAACTGAGCAATTGAAAAAATCATACGGAATGAATGAATCGTTTGGGGCAAATAAAATTTTTGGTAATTTAATACGAATATAAGTGATTAGTCGCAAAAAGATTAATTAAGGTATCTTTTGAATTAAAAATATGCCTACATTAGTACACTTCGAAATACCTTCTGATGATCTAGAAAGATCAGAGAAGTTCTATGGTGAACTTTTCGGATGGAAATTTGAGAAATGGTCTAATCCAGAGTCCCTACCAGAAGGAATGGAGTATCTAATAATAACCACCACTGATGATAAAGGGAATAAATCTATTGGTGGTGGCATGATGAAGAGGCAGAATTCTCAACAACAAGGAATGACAAACTATATTGACGTAAAGTCAGTAGATGAGCATTCAGCCAAGGTGGCACAACTAGGAGGTAAAGTCATTATCCCGAAAAAACCTGTACCAGGAATGGGTTATTTTGCAGTGTGTCTTGATACTGAGAATAACACCTTTGGTATTTGGCAAACCGACTCAAGCGCTAAGTAAATAATCAGCATATCAATGTAGGTTTGATGGAAATCGCCTTCAATATCCTATAAGAAAGAAATGTATACTAATTATAGTAACCGATCCAGTGAGACTCACTAAGTTGTAGTTAACTTTCATGAGCATTGGTCTAGTTTACTAGCATGTCTAGTTTTTGACATAGATAAATTAAGAATAAAAACCCAAAAATATCTGAATTTGACTGGAATTTGTTAAGCATTTCTTAACTATTTTGAATTAAACTTTATAGATCTTGGATTTACATTA